>JANWHO010000254.1 GCA_025450375.1 Chloroflexota bacterium | reverse complement strand
CGGTCCCACGCTTGATACTGAGCCAGGGGCTGCGCGATTACCAGCGCCCTCATTCGAGAGTGCCCGTCGCCGCAATACTCCACGCAGGCTGACTGATAGGTGCCGGCTCGGTCGGCCTCCATATAGACTACATTGGTCTGGCCCGGGACCGAATCCGTCTTGCCGTTGATTTGCGGCACCCACAGGCTATGAATCACGTCAGCGGACTGTAGCGCCACCAACATCCGCTTTCCGACCGGTATGTGAATCTCGTTCGCCGTCACCACGCCCGACGCATAGCGCACTTCCCACCACCACTGATGGGCCACGATGGTCATGTCGGGAGTACGACCGGCAAGAGCGTTGTCGTCGGGGGGAGCGGAGATCGATACGGTCTTCATCGTCGCCGCGAAGACGATTACCAGGAGCACAAAAGGGATGACGGTCCAGGTGATCTCCAGCCGCGTGAGCCCAAACGTTTGCGGCGGGTCCGCCTGACCTGGGTGGTAGCGGAAGTGGGTACAGGTGTAGGCAAGTACTCCCACGATGATCAGGAGAATCACCACGGAGACGATCATGATGAAGATGAAGAGATTGGAAATGGCCAGAGCTTGAGGCGAAACCGGGTTAAACACCGAGTGTTTCAGCATAGATCCCACCTCCCCTGCCTGGGCCGGCAAACAGCCGGCGATCCATTGCCACCCAGGAGACGGCCAGTGACGCCAAGGCTTTCCTCCGTCATCGCGATGACGGGATCACATGCCGGGTGTGTGGTGCCAGGCGGCAGTATGCGTCGCGGTTCCTGGGGATGACGCGCCGACCTCGGTAGGCCGCGGGAAAGGTCGCCCGAGAGAGTGCGGTCACGGGCGCTGGCGTGGCTTAGGAGGAGAGCACTATCTACTGATAATAACACGCCAAACTTAAGGATCCATCCCTGGGGCCACGATCTGGCGTCTGGCGATCATCGAGATGATGCCGGATTGCGGAGATAGCGCGGTCCCGAGATCAAGGGGTAGTAACCCATGTAGGCCGGAGGTGTTACCCGAATGGGTACGTGGATTCGCGCCCAATGGAGCGTAAACTGCGAGTAGTGATGCTGATGCACACTCATGCTGGAGGTCCGGTCGCGTGGCAGTTGACAGCAATCGAAACGGATTACGTCGGGTCCTGGTCCGGGACGCGGACTACGCGGGTACGCCCAGGACACATCTGGCGACCGTGCCCGGCCCGACGGTCGCCTTGGTCCCCCCGGAAACTCCGGCCAAGGCGCCACATATCCGGCCCGCGTCCGCGCCCTATTCCCATCCGCCTCAGGAGCGCCCGGGGCGCCGTGGCCTCCGCCTCCGCCTGGTGGGGTCCGAGCGTGGCCTGGCGTTATCCGGCGCCGGCACCGGCGAATCCGGTATCGCCACGCCCGCCGCGGCAACCCGCTGGTGGATGATCCTCCCCTACATCCTCGGGGCCAGTTCGGGATTGGCCCTGGTTGGGCTCTGGATGGAGCCCCATTCGCCGTGGGTGCGGCTCGGCCTCGTGCTCGGCGTCGCCGTGCTGCTTGCCCTGGCCATGTGGCGACATGCCGGGGCCATGACCAGGCTCGGCGGCACGACCCTCAGCAACGCGGCGCTTTCCCTGGCCAATCAACAGTTGACCTCGATGAACGAGCATCTCCAATTGGTCGCCACCACCGATCCGCTCACCGGCCTTCCTAACCGCACCCTTCTTCACGAGAGCTTGCTCAAGGCGCTCCGGCCTGGGCCGCGCGGCGTCCCGCAACTGGCCCTCCTCCTCCTCGACCTGGACCGCTTCAAACAGGTGAATGACACGCTGGGCCATCACGCCGGTGATTTGCTCTTGCAGCAGGTCACGACGCGCCTGCGGGAAGCATTGGCTGGGGCCGGCAGTCTGATTCGTCTGGGCGGCGACGAGTTCGCCGTGGTACTGCCCGGCGTCGACGCCGAGGGCGCGGCGTCCCTGGCGCAACGCTGCTCACTCATCTTCGCGGCGCCGTATTTGCTCGATGGTCATGCCCTCCGCGTCGGAGGCAGCATCGGCGTGGCCCTGGCGCCCGACCATGGGCAGGATGCCAACATGCTCCTTCGTTGCGCGGACGTGGCAATGTATGTGGCCAAGGGTCGTCACAGTGGGCATGTGCTCTATGCGCCGGATGAGGACCATCATAGTCCCCGCCTTTTGCAACTGGCGGGTGGATTGCAGCAGGCGATCCTACAGGACGGTCTCTGCCTCTACTATCAACCAAAGATTCGCCTCGAAACCGGGAAGGTATGCGGCGTCGAGGCGCTGGTACGCTGGCGCCATCCCGAGCTCGGTCTGATCACTCCCGATCAATTCATTCCCCTGGCGGAGGAGACCGGCCTGATCGGCCCTCTGACCCAGTGGGTGCTTGACCGCGCCCTGCACGATTGCCGGAAATGGATGGCGGCTGGGCTGCGCCTGCCGATCGCCGTAAACCTATCCATGCGCAACGTACAGGATCCCAATCTTCCCGAGCTGGTCTCCAGCCTCCTTGCCCGGACGGGGATGCCGGCCTCCATGCTGACCCTTGAAATCACGGAGAGCCTCCTGATGGCGGACCCCGCGGCGGCGATGGAGGTGCTGACCCGGCTGAGCGCCCTTGGTCTTAAGCTCGCCATCGACGATTTCGGCACCGGGCATTCAGCCCTGGGCTACCTCAAGCAACTGCCGGTCAACGAACTCAAGATCGACAAGGCATTCGTGCTAAATCTGAGCGCTCAGGGCACGGGCGGGATGCGCACGGACCGCATGATCGTACGCTCGGTCACCGCCTTGGCGCACGCGCTCGGGCTGGACGTGGTAGCGGAAGGCGTGGAGAGCCAGCGGACCTATGAGTTGCTCGGCGCCATGCGCTGCAACGTCGCCCAGGGCTACCATGTGAGCCGCCCATTGCCGGCGGCCGAGGTGGAGAGTTGGGTACGCGCCGCGTCCTTTACCCCGGTGAGAAGTTAGGTGGCATTGAGGACAATTCATTACAGGACAGAGCGCGCCGCCGTGCCCTTTCTCTCTGAAAGGGGTGTACCCTCCTTTGGGCTCCTTTCGCGCAATCCTTGCTCGTCGCGAACAAGCCAAGCCTGAGATATATGCGCATGCCGCCCCGCCAGATTGACCGGAGCGGCCGCGGTCGTGCTGCGATAGGACTGTCCTGTCCATGTACTCTCGCCGCGCGAGACAGCGCTGCCCGACTTCGCGCGCCTGAGCGGGATGCGCGGTGAGGTAAGCTCCAAGATGATGCTCCACGAGCCTCATTACCGGGGCTCGCGTCTCTGGATTCGCCACCCATGCTCGGATGTTACCCCCATACTCGACCCGGTGCGGATAGACACTGAGAATCGCCGTGAGACCCAGGACCACATCATGGCGGCATAGCTCGTCCCCATCACCCTGAATGAGACCCTCCTGAGAGCCAGTACTATTCAGGACTCGGACCACGCCCGCGATGAGACCGTCCAGAGGGGTACCGCCTTTGGGCGTGGCGACATCATTCGCGTAGCAGAGGATGGTCGTGCCCTCCCGATCGAAGAAGTGCAGTACAGCCGTGACCTCGCCGGTCTCGTGGTGACCAGCGATGGGGATCGGATCGGTAATCTGCCGCGCATAGTCGGGGACCAGGCAACTTGCGAGGGCCAGAAGACCATAGTCGAAGCCGAAGCTATGTGTCTGGAGGCGGCCCGGGCGCTCGTCGCTCAACATGAAGTAGCGATGCCATAGGCTGAAACCTCAAGGCATGCCACTCCGGTTCTGCTACATTGGCTGCTAGGAGGTACGTCATGCTAACGGTCAGCCAAACCGAAGCTGTTCTCAAAACGATGCTTGAGCAAGCCGGGGTTAACTTCGCTAGCCCTGACGTGCGGACTGTCTGGGAAGTTTTTAAGCGATTCGCCGACTTTAATCGCGATCTCGATGCATTCTTTGCGCATGTGGAAAGCGTACCGGAGTTCCTCATCCCAATCACACATTATGTGCCAGTCGGAGAAATGGCCTGTGGACAATGGGATGTGCAACTCGGTCACCACTGCACCATGCGCGCTGCTGGTTGGTTCGCGGCGTAAGCCGCGGTTCCTCGCCCAGTCCGGCGCCTCACGCCCGAGACACGGCCACTGGGACTCTAGTGCCGAACCCCCAGCTTATGTACCAGGGTGTGATAAAAGTAGGAGCGCTCCTGCCCCCGCACGAAGCGGGCCATTCTCGGTCCCACCCGAACCACTACCTGATCGTTGCTGAGCAGGTGAACATCGCTCTGGCCGTCGAAGCTGGCGCCCGCCTCGTGGTCCGTCTGCACGGTCAGCCGCACCTCGGTGGTCTCGGGCAACACCAAAGGGCCACGCAATGAAAGGTGGGCGCTAATGGGCACCAGGACGAGGTTCCGCACCTCCGGGTGCAGGATCGGCCCTCCGGCGGCCAGGGCATAGGCGGTGGAACCGGTGGGAGTGGCGACCAGTACCCCATCGGCGGTATAGATGGTCAAGCCATGGCCATCGATGCTCGCGTGGATTCTCACGACCCGCGAAAGTTGCCGGCGCCCCACCACCACCTCGTTCAGGCAGTCATATCGGCCCATGAGCGCGCCCTCCCGGTACAATTCGGCATCGATCATGATGCGCTCCTCGATCCAGTAGTTCCCACCCAGCAGGGTCGGCAAGCGGTACTCCAACTCATCCGGCTCCAACTCGGCCAGGAATCCCAGCTTCCCCAGATTGATCCCCAACACGGGAACCCCATGCGGGGCGGCAAAGCGAGCCGCCCGGAGCATGCTGCCGTCGCCACCCAGTACGACACACACATCGACCTGAGGGATCAGAGCCTCCACCGCCGCGGTATCCCAGACGGAGCTTGTATGGACTGGGAGGCCCAGTCTATCCGCTAACTCGCGCACCTGGTCCGCCATGGCACGGGCCGGCCGTACTTTTGGGTGATAGAATACCGCGACCCGGCGCAGGGGCGGACTGCTAAAGGGCTCGGTCGGCAGAAGGGGTATCTGGGCCACTGAGCACTCCCGCTATGCTGCGTTCAAGGTCATCGTCATCCGGCGCCGGGCCGTGATGCAGCCAGGCGAGAAACTCACGATTCCCGGCCGGTCCGGTGATGGGAGAGCGGAGCAGACCGCCCACGCGCCAACCGTCGTCGCGGGCGCGCCCCAACACGCGGCGCAGCACCATCGCGTGCGCCTCGGGGTCTCGTACCACGCCTCCCTTGCCAACGTAGCTCTTGCCGGCCTCGAACTGCGGCTTGATCAAGCAGATTGCCTGGCCGTCGTCGGCCAGCAACCGCCGGATCGCCGGCAACACCAGGTCAAGGGAGATGAATGATACGTCGATTGTAGCCAGCGCGGGCCGCTCCGGCAACTCGTGGAGGTAGCGGATGTTCACCCGCTCCATCACCACCACCCTTGGGTCCGTCCGGAGAGTCCAGGCGAGCTGTCCGTACCCCACGTCGATCGCGTACACGCGCGCCGCGCCGCGCCGCAGAAGCACATCGGTGAAGCCTCCCGTGGAAGCGCCGGTGTCGAGCGCCACCACGCCGGCCACGAGGACAGGGAATCGATCCAGAGCCGCCGCCAGCTTCAGGCCGCCCCGGCTGGCGTACGTGACCGGCGGGCGCTCCACGACAAGCTGAAGGTCCTTGGCGACGGCCTGTCCGGGACGCGTGAGGAGCAAGCCCCCGGCACTGACCAGTCCACCCTCGATCAAGCGTTGGGCTTCTCCGCGTCCCCCAGCCAGGCTCTGATCGACCAAAAGCTGATCGAGGCGGACTTTTTCGCCCGCCCGTGATTTTGCTTGATGTGACACCTACGGTACAGCCAAATCCAAAATCCGGAAGAGCCCCCTACTACACCCTGACCTTTAGACAGTACCATGGTACTCAAGAGCAGGCGTTCCCATCGATACTCCCTCTCACAATCATCAGCGCCAACCGCAAAAGGAAAGCCCATGCATTCTCGTCCGCGGAGCGGATTGCTTCGTCACCTGGTTCTCACGCTCATCGCATTGCTCGTGGTACATAGCACTCTCGTCGCGCCCGGTCAGGCATATGCCGCGAACGCCAATTTTTCCAATCAGGCCATCCAGGCCATGACACAACTCGAGCACGACTTTTACGACGCGCATGCCGGGCTCTACCGCGCGACGGGCGGGCAGCATGAGCCGTATATCGCGCTCTGGCCGACCTCCCAGGTGCTGGCCGCCGCGATCGCCGTGGCGCGGAGCACGCACGCGGGGCCGGATATCGCGCGAGTACGTCGCATCATCGGATCCCTGCACATCTTTCTGTCACCTCAGGGCGGGTATCACGCGCGCATTATCCGCAGCCTTCGCTATACTGATGACGATAACTGGATCGCGCTCGACCTCCTTGACGCCTACGATCTGCTGCACGACCCGGCGTACATCGCACGCGCGGAGTCTATCTTCGCGTACCTGATCACCGCCTGGGATACTAAGCACGGTGGCGGCCTTTTGTGGGCCGACGGGAGTAGCGACCGGCCTACCGTTTCCACGGCGCCCGCGATCACCATCGCGGCACGTCTGGCCGTTCTAACGCATAAGAGCGTGTATCGCGACTGGGCCCGGCGTCTCTATGCCTGGGAAAACGCGAATCTGGGCGCACCCAACGGATTGTTCTGGGATCATGTGGGGATGAACGGCGCCATAGACAAGGACATCGTGTCCTACAACCAGGGCGTGATGATTGACGCCAACCTGGCCTACGCCAAACTTACAGGCAGCGCGGCGTACCTGACGGAGGCGCGCCATATCGCGGCGGCTGCCGCCGCGGCTCTGTCCGGGCCGCGTCTCAATCGAGGCCGTTACGCCGCCTTTGACGCCATCTATTATCAGGCGCTTGCTCATCTGAACGCGGCGTCTCCG
>JANWHO010000253.1 GCA_025450375.1 Chloroflexota bacterium | reverse complement strand
CGCGCCGGGGACTCGGCCGAGATGACCCTGCTGGATGTTTTGCAGGCGGCGAGCGAATCGGGCGACGATCTCGAGTGGGACCACGACGAGGTGCTGAAGGACATGCTGGCTCGCTTGAGTGACAAGAGCGCCCTTGCTCCGCTCCCTGATCCGCCCGGCCTCCAGGGCGCCTTGCGCGACTACCAGAAGCGTGGGGTCGCCTGGCTCACCTACCTGGAACAACTCGGTCTGAGCCCCTGCCTGGCGGACGACATGGGGCTGGGAAAGACGCTGCAAGTGATCGCCCGCCTGTTGGCGGACGGAACCGGCCCGGACGGGGATGGCGCGACCCTGATCATCGCCCCCACCTCGGTACTGGGGAACTGGCGGAAAGAGATCGAGCGATTCGCGCCCCAGTTGCGGGTGCTGGTCCATCAAGGTGGTGGCCGAGACAAGGATGCCGGGGCGTTCGCCGCCGCGCGGGCGGATGCCGACGTGGTGCTCACCTCATTTGCCCTGGCCCGCCTGGACGAGAAACTGCTCCGCGGGCAGAGCTGGCGGCGCCTGGTGGTGGACGAGGCGCAGAACATCAAGAATCCCGCCGCGGCGCAGACCAAGGCCATTGTCAAGCTACCGGCCCGCTCCCGAATGGCCCTCACCGGCACCCCGGTGGAGAATCGACTCCGCGATCTGTGGTCGATCTTCAACTTTCTCAATCCCGGCTATCTGGGGAAAGAGATCCAGTTCCGCAAGGGCTTCGAGACCCCGATCCAGAAAAACAACGATCTTGCCCGGCAAGACGTGCTCAAGAAGCTGGTCGAGCCGTTCATCCTGCGCCGCCTCAAGACCGACAAGCGGATCATCGACGACCTCCCGGATAAGATCGAGCAGAAGATGTTCTGCAATCTGACCCCCGAGCAAGCCTCGCTCTACGAGGCGGTGGTGCGGGACGTGGAGGCTCAGCTTGAGGACGCCGAGGGGATACAGCGGAAGGGGCTGATCCTCGCCACCCTGATGAAGCTCAAGCAGATCTGCAACCATCCGGCCCAGTTCCTCCAGGACGGGAGCGTCTTCTCCGACACCCGTTCGCTCAAGCTCAAGCGGCTGACCGAGATGGCGGAGGAGGCGATCGAGAGTGAGGAGAGCATGCTGATCTTCACCCAGTTCACCGAGATTGGCAGGGCCCTGGACCGCCATCTGACCCGTGCCCTCCACCGTCCCTGTCTGTATCTGCACGGCGGCACCGGCGCCGCCGCGCGTGACCGCATGGTGGCCGAGTTCCAGGATCCGGAGCGTCCCGCCTCGGCTTTCATCCTTTCGCTCCGAGCGGGCGGGGTGGGCCTGAACCTGACCAAGGCAAGCCACGTCTTCCATTTCGACCGCTGGTGGAATCCCTCGGTGGAGGACCAGGCGACCGACCGCGCCTTCCGGATCGGTCAAACCAAGAATGTCTTCGTCCATAAATTCGTCACCATCGGGACGGTGGAGGAAAAGATCGATGCCCTGATCGAGGACAAAAAGCGCCTCTCCTCCGCCATCGTGGGGGCCGACGAGGGCTGGCTGACCGAGCTGGACAATGAGGCGTTCAAGGATTTGATCGCGCTGAGCCGCGGCGCCGTGGTGGAGTAGGGAAATGGCGCGAATCACTCGCACCTGGTGGGGTCAACGGTTCATCCAGGCTCTGGAACGGTTCACCGACCCGGGGCGGCTGGCCCGAGGGCGATCCTATGCCGGTCCCGGGCGTATCCTCAAGCATGACCTGGCAAACGGCAAGGTTACGGCGACCATCCGGGGTAATATCAATCCGTATTTCGGGGTCTACAAGGAGCCGCGCTATACCACCACCATCGCCCTAGCTCAGTTTGGTCCCGAGCAGTGGCCGACCACTATCACCGCGTTGGGCTCACGGGCCGACCTGATCACCTCGCTCCTGATGAACGAGATGCCCGATCAGATCGAGGAATGCTTTACCGCCCACGATCTCCATCTGCTGCCCCACGATCGGCGCGATTTCCGGACCACCTGTTCGTGCCCGGATTACGGAGACCCCTGCAAGCATGTGGCGGGGCTCTGTTACCTGATAGCCTCCGAACTGGACAACGATCCGTTTCTGCTTTTCGAGCTACGGGGGCTGCAACGCGAGCGTTTGCGCGCCGATCTGGCCCGCACCCCGCTGGGGAGCATCCTGGCCGGGTCGATGACCACCGGTGAGGAACCCCTGGTCCCGGATCCTTCGTACTACACGGTCCCGGTTCGGGAGCCGGTGGCGGCGGAGCCGGATCATCGGGAGTTCTGGCTGGGGGCCAGGCGGCTTCCGCCGCTAATCGCCGGTGGGACCGGACCCCGCATCCCGGCCATGCTGATCAAGCGGCAAGGCGATTTCCCACCGTTCTGGCCCCGCGACAACTCCTTCATCGGGGTGATGGAGGAGTTCCACGAACGGGTGCGGACCAAGAACCCTCAGATCAAACGCTGAAGCAATCGGCGGGTTGGACCACCGTGGTCCAGCCCGCCGACTAACAGCGTCGCTATTCGGGCCGTTGGGTTCCGCAATTGGGACAGAACCGCTGGGTGGGCGCCAGGGGCGAGTTGCACTTGGCGCAATGGGCGGTCGCGGCGGCGGCCGGCGCGGCGGCGCTCATATCATTCCCACAGTTGGGACAGAAGCGAGTGCCGGGCGCGTTAACACTATGGCAGCGGGAGCAGGTCACGCCGGTGGCCTGGGGCCGCGCCTGTTGGGGCGCTTGCTGGGGTTGCGCCTGCAAGGGCGGGCGCGGCTGCTGTATCTGCTGCTGGTAGTTGGCCTGCTGCCCGCCCCCCGGCTGCTGTCCATAGGCGGGTTGCTGCCCGTATCCCGGTTGCTGCCCGTATCCGGGCTGTTGCCCATATCCGGGTTGCTGTCCATATCCCGGCTGCTGACCGTACCCTTGTTGTTGCCCATACCCGCCGCCCATCCCCGGCATCTGTGGCGGCTGGAGGTTTTGCGGTTGGTAGTTGCGCGGCACGTTGAACTGGCGGGGATGGACGAAGGTCCAGTTGCCGTTCCGGAACTCCATGGGATGGAATCGGCCTTGATAGAAGGTGCCGTGGCAGCCGAGCCTGGGGTCGAACATCACGTCGCCGTGCATGAAGGGGTCGAAGAACATCCCATCCATCAGGAATTCTTCTTCCATTTCCAGGGCGAACATGTCCTCTTGCCACTCCATCTCTTGCCGGAGCTCTCGGCGTTCCTCCCAATTTTCCAAGCGGTCGAACAGACTCATGGCAGCCTCCCTGTCCTACACTCTTCATCCGGCGCCGGGCGTGTAACCATGGGGCTGCCACGCGGAATGGCGCTTCCCCCGCTACAGTAGCAGCTTGTGCGCCAAATCACAATCCGTCATCATCGGACCCCGGAACGATAGTACCGGTTGGTGTTCCTTGACTTTAGAGTGTGGGACGCCCATACTGCCACTGTAGCTTGGGCATGCACGCCATGTGGCGCGCCTCCTCATGCGGGGAGATGTGTGCTGATGCGCCGCGCGGCCTTCTTGACCCTGAACGTGCCCTCATGGCGTTTGTCTATGTGGTTGGCGCGAGGGTTGGCGGCTCTTCATTCCTCCTCTTTTTGGGCGCGATATAGCATGGCGCCGCGCACTGTTAATTCTTGGAGAGCATCGTGAGCACCACCAGCCTAGAACCCACCAGCCAGGGCATCCAGTGGGGTAAATGGATCACCCTTTTCGTCGTCGTCGCCCCCTTCGTGGCCTTTTTGTACGCGATCCGCCAGTTGTGGAACCAGCAGGTGAACGGGCAGGATCTGATCCTGTGCGGCGTTCTGTACGCCCTGACCGCGACTGGGATCACGGTTGGCTATCACCGCCTCCTGACCCATCGCAGCTTCGTCACCGGTTCTCCCATTCGCTTCCTCTTCCTGTTGCTGGGCTCGATGGCCGTCGAAGGCCCCGTCGTCTACTGGGTCGCCACGCACCTCGAACATCATGCCCATAGCGACCGCGAGGGCGACCCGCATAGCCCCAATGAGGGCTTCTGGCACGCCCATATCGGCTGGATGATTGGTCCGTACCAGGCCAAGCCGGAGGTCTACGCACGCCACCTGAAGGATGACCGGCTGGTGCAATTCATGTCCCGCACCTTTTTCGGCTGGGTGGCCTTCACCCTTCTCGTGCCGTCGCTGCTCGACGGCTGGCTCTCGCTTGGTAACGCGGGCGGCTTCGGCACCGGCTTCTGGCATGGATTCCTCTGGGGCGGCCTGGTGCGGATCTGCTTGACCCATCACGTCACCTGGAGCGTCAACTCCATTTGCCACACCTTTGGTCAACGGCCCTTCAGCGCCACCAAGGACACCAGCCGGAACAACTTCCTTGTCGGGCTTCTCGCCATGGGCGAGGGCTGGCACAATAACCACCATGCCTTCCCCTCGGCCGCCTATCACGGCTTCAAATGGTGGCAGATCGATGTCTCCGCCTACGTCATTCGCCTCCTCAAGGTGCTTGGGCTGGCCACCAAGGTACAGATGCCGACCCTGGAAGCACAGGAGCGCCAGCGCGAGCGTGCCGAGATGCGAAAGTCGGCCTAAGGGACGAGGAGCCGGGCGCGCGGCCACTCCAAACTGACACAACAAAGAGCCGATGGCTGCTGTCCTCGGCTCTTTGTTCGTATTATTTATAGGTCTTCAGGTAGAGCCACTTGAACTGACGGAAGTGTGGCTGCATGTATTTGCTCCACGCCTCGTCATTGAAGATGATGGCTTCACAATTAGCCAGAAGGCCGCAGGCGATGATTAGGGCATCTGGAGTATTGAGACCGGTAACGGCGCGTAGGGTGGCTGCTTGCATCGCCACCTGAAGGTCCACGGCGAGCAAAGTGAGATTGGGGAACGCGATAAGAAACGTGTGCATAAAGGTCAGCGACGGTCCCCCAGCCTTGATCGGGCGGACCAGCAATTCCATGGCGCTGATAGCGGAAAAGTAACCCTGAAGCGAATCGTGGTCGTCCTCGATCCGGCCTAGTAGGTGATGTGCCAGGTGATGCACATCCTCCAGGGGAGAGTGGAACGCGATCAAGGCGCTACTGTCCAGGAGGACACGGGTAGCGCCGGCCAGCGCCGCGTCGAGATCGGAGATGGCCATTGCAGCCTACTCCTCGCCCCAGCTCCGCCGTTCGCCTTCCAGATATGCAATCGTATCCTCATGGCTGCCAAATACATCACCCAGCTTACCGGCAAAAGCATCCGCCCACCGAGTGGGCCGCCGCATGAGCACCAGCATGTCGCCATGCACCACCTGCGCCAGGAGCCGGTCGCCGCGCTCCCATCCCAGATCGCGCAAGCCTTTTGCCGGCAGGCTTATCTGATTCTTCCCAGTGATTGTAGTTTCACCCACTTGATGTGGAAGAGTCCTACGGTGATCCTCATCTACAAGCGGGTATGTGGTTGGTTCGGTCGTCACCGTCCTGTTCCTCTCTGCTCGCACTAGCCCAGCGCGGAGGCAGATTCCAGCAGCTAGGGCGATCTTTCCCTCTCAATCCTAGCCGAACACGAGGAGCATCGCAAGGGAAACCAGCAACATCCCCTTGAAATATATGGATAATCCAAGGTTCTTACGCGGATTAGGCCACTCGATGGGATCCGATCATCAGCAACCAAGCAAGACACGGTATCGTAGGGTGGATCCGATCACGGCAGGCGCGCACACTGGCAGGCGACCCGGTGCAGGCCATAACGCTCCTGTACCGCGCCGCCGATAGTGGGTCGCTGCCGCCAGGGTGGGATGATTGGCTGCGGGAGAGTTGGACATTCCAGAGCTTGCGGACGGAGCCCGGTTGGCCCGCGCTCCTCGCCCGCGCGCAAGCCGCTCGTCCACAAGAACCGGGATAGTAAGGTTAATTGCCCGTCAAACGCCGCAGTTCTCTTTCTACCGCGCCAAGCTAAACGGATACCCGTTCCGCGCCGCCACCAGGGCCGCCAGTTCGCGCCCGAGCGCCGTGCCGTCCACCAGGTAGCCGGGCGCGTAGGCGCGCAGGCGGGCCAGCTCGTCCTTGAGTTCCTGACCGCTCAGGGTGGCGAGGAGGATACGATCGATGGCGGCAATGGCGCGGGGGAGGAGGCGCCAGACAGCCAGGCGGGCGGCAAGAACGTGGTTAGCGGCCTCGCGGGTACCGGCGGCCTGGTTGGCGCGGGCGAGTGAACTGTCCGCCGCGTAGATGGTGATGATCCCATCCGCCACGTTGGCCAGAAACTCCTGCTCCTCCTCCATCCGGCTCATCCGCGGCATAGCTCCCTTCATGGCCGCCACGATCAGCGCCTGCTTGACCCGCTCGGTCGCCTCGGCCGCGTCACGGAGGTCACCTTCCACGGCAACCGGCGGGGCGGTGTTGCTAGTCACCCGCTCCTCGACCTCCGGATAGTGCGCCATCAGGGTGACTCGGTTCTCCATGGCCCGGCGGACCAGGGTGCCGCTGACCAGCAGGCGGTTGATCTCGTTGGTGCCCTCGAAGATGCGGGTGATCCGGGCATCACGGTAGGCGCCCTCGATCGGATACTCCTGCATGAAGCCGTAGCCGCCGAAGATCTGCACCCCTTCATCTACCGCCAGGGCCGTGT
>JANWHO010000252.1 GCA_025450375.1 Chloroflexota bacterium | reverse complement strand
TCCGCCAGGTGTGCGTGTCCCACACGGTCGCGGTCATATCGGCGCTGCCCGTGGCCAACCAGCGCCCATCCGGGCTGAACGCGACACACTGGACGACATCTCGATTACCGGACAGGGTCGCCACAAGCCGCCCCGTGCCCGCATCCCAGACCTGCGCGAGACAGTTGCCATTGCCGGTCGCGAAGTACTTCCCGTCCCGGCTGTAAGCCGCGGCGATAAAGTAGTTATTGCCGCTCACCGAGCCAGACCCGTGGCACCCCTGGCCATCGGGGATTGCGGCAAGCAGCCGGCCAATTCCCGAATCCCAGACACGCACGGTGCCGTCCTTTCCCGCCGTGACAACGCGGGTTCCATCGGGACTGAACATGGCGCTGACGACTCCGGCGGTCTGGCCGCGCAATAGCGCTACCTGATTCCCTAGTAGAACGCCGGGGGTAGCAGTCCAGATGCGCGCCGTGCCGTCGTCACTTGCCGTCACGATATAGCGGCCGTCCGGACTGTACCTCACTCCGTACAGACGGCTCGTATGCCCACGCATTGTTGCTTCGAGAGCGCCCGAAGCCGTGTTCCAGATGATCGCCGTGGTATCCGCGCTCGCGGTGACCAACGCACTGCTATCAGGGCTGAAGGCAGCAGCCACGACCCAATTATGGTGACCAACCGTACCGCCGAGTACCCGCAGGAGTCGCCCCGTACGCGCGTCCCAGAGCCGCGCCGTATGATCAAAGCTGATGGTGGCCACCAGTAGTCCATTGGGGCTGAACCCCGCGCCATCGACGATATCGGTATGACCGCTCAGCACCGCGATCAAGCGTCCGGTTCGCGCGTTCCAGAGGCGGCCCGTGCCGTCGCCGCTGCCCGTCACGATCTCGCGGCCATTAGGACTGTAGTTGAGGGACCACACCGAGGCTGTGTGACCGCGCAGGACCAGCAACTGCCGTCCGCTTGCCACGTCCCAAACACGGACCGTGCCGTCCTGTGACGCGGTGGCCAGGTCGCGGCCATCGGGGCTGACCTCGGCGAGATTCACCGGAGCCGAATGTCCGACCACGACCGCGCGTAGCACCCCGGTACTCGCGTCCCAGAGCCGCGCGTTTTTATCTGGACCGTACGTAGCCACGACGCTGCCATCCCGGCTGAGCACACCGCCGACATTCCCGACCGGGCCGCGGAAAACCCGCCGGGGCGCACCGGTACGCGCATCCCAGAGGCGCACGGTGCCATCGGCGCCGGCGGACAGGATTCTGGTTCCTTGTTTGTTGAAGATCGCTCCGAAAACAATACCAATGTGGCCGCGCAAGGTCAGCCGGACCCGCGATTCGGCGAGCGATTGGCGTAGCGCGTCCACGGTCTCGGGCAACGGCGCCTGCTGTACACCGGCCCGAGCCAGCAGCAGGCTAAGCTCGGGATCGTTGGGGAGTTGCGCGGCGGCGTTGGCGGCCAGGGCGCGGGCCAGCGCCACGCGCTGGGCGGCGAGCGCCAGGGTCCGTTGCTGATCGGCGACCTTCTTCTCGGCCAGTGCCGCGTTGCGCTGCTGTTCGGCGGCGCTGCGAGCATTCTTTGCCTGGCTTTGTTGCTGCACCGCGACCAGGGTGGTAACCACTGCAATCACCAGCAGAACCGCCAACCCAGCCGAGAACCGGCGCGCGATGCGCGATCGGCGCCGTTCCGACACCACGAGCGCGCCGGCCGCCTCCGCCCGCCCCCGCTCAATCGCCGCAAGCTGCCGCGCGGCCTCCAGATCACGCTGCTGCCGCGCGCGCTCGTCGTCCTCCTCGCGCTGCTTGAGCGCCGCCCCGGCATCAAGAAATTCCCGCTCGAGATCATTCATGCCGTCTTCGTGATTCTTCCGCCATTCCAGCGCCTCCGCGAGCCGCGCCCCTCGATAGAGCAGTCCCACGTCGCGGCCCAACCGATGCCACTCTTCCGCGGCCTCGCTGAGCCGTCGTTGCAGACGCAGACCGCCGCGATCCTCGTCCAACCAACCGCGCAATCTTGGCCAACCCCGGATCAGCGCCTCATGTGAGACTTCCACCATGTGCTCGTGCGTCGGGCCTTCATCGGTAGTGGTGAGCAGGCGGGCATTGACCAGGGCGCTCACCACGGCGTCCACCTCGGCGGTGCCGGTTTTCCGCGTAATGAGTTCGCTCAACGCGGCGCGGCGCCGAGTATCCTCGGTTCCCTCACCCGGCTGCGTCAGCCTGAGCAGGGTAAGGCGCGCGATCTGTTGTTGCGCGGGCGAGAGTGCATCGTAGATGGCGTCCGCGCGCTTGGCGATTGCCCCTTGCACGCCGCCGCTCTGCCTGTAGCCCTCAAGGGTGAGCATATGGCCGCGGCGTCGCTCCCATAGTTCAAGCAGAGCATGCTCCAGTAGCGGCAGGGCGCCCGGCTGGCGCTCGATATCCTCCAGGATCGTGTCCACCAGACCCTGCTCGAACTCCAGGTTCACTCGCCACGCGGGCTCCTCGATCGCCCGCCGCAGGCCGTCGAAATCCATGGGACTAACCAGGAACTGCTGGGCGGCAACCCGCGCCGACAGGTCAGGGTAGGCCGCGCACTTTTGATAAAAGTCGGCGCGTAAGGTCAACAGCACCACGTCGCGGCCGTCCTGAAGGGACGCGGCATAGATCAGATTCTCCATGAAGCTCGTGCGCTCGGCGGCATCCTGACAGAGGGTGAATACTTCCTCGAATTGATCCACGACCCAGACGACCCGTTCGCTTGCCGGCCGATCGGCCATCGCCAACGAGGTTGCGAGATGAAGAGTGCGTTGGTCAACGGCCAGGGCATCAAGGGTCTTATGCATCGCCTCACCGGGATAGAGTCGGGTGAGTTGCGCCGCCAGGGCCGTAAGCGGATGCGCGCTGGGCGTGAACGTGCTGAACGACCAGGTATTGCTTCCCGGCAGCGCCCCGGCCCGCAGCGCGGGGATCAGTCCGGCACGCACGAGCGAGGACTTGCCGCTGCCCGATGGGCCCAGAACGGCAAGGAAATGCGTACCCTTGAGACGCTCGACCAGGCGCTGGATCTCATTCTCCCGCCCGAAAAACAGATCGGCATGCGCCTCGTCGAAGGTCTGCAGGCCCCGGTAGGGGCACACGTCCTCGTTGGGCTCGCTCGGCAGTTGTTGCCCGAACGGCACTCCCTTGATGGCATTGATCAGGTGCTGATAGGCACGCGAGTCCTCGATGCCCGGACGCAGGTCGACCCAGGTGCGCGTACTGAGGAACGGCGGTAACGAGGTAGGGTCGAACGGCTCCGGCAGTCCGGGCAGGAGGACCAGGAACAGCCGGAACTTACGGTCCTTGGCCGCCCGATCGAGGGCCACTCCCAACTCCTCGTACACCCAATCGCCCAGTCCGTTCGGGCCGACGAACACAGCGCAGGTGTCCGACGAGTGCAAGCCGGTCACTAACTCATCTTGCCACCGTCCGCCCGGTGTCAGGCACCACTTATCCAGCCACGGCTCCAGTCCGTCGTGTTTGAGCTTGGCGGCCAGGCGCTCGACCGAGGGCTTATCGCGGCTATTGTGCGAGAGAAATACGTCAAAATGCGCGGTGTTCATGCTCCCAAGCGTACCCTCCCCGCGTCTCGGCAACGTTCCACCAGCCGGGCAGCCTTCCCCAGGAGACCCTTTTGTACGGGCCGTGTTCCCTTTTGTATGCGCGGTAGGCCCTTGTGTGCGGCGTGGATACGGCGGTCAGCTCACGGGTGCGCGATGTGATAGGCGGCGAACGTAGCCAGATCGGGCTGGCACAGTGGTCCTTCGTGATTGCTACATACTA
The DNA here is from genome assembly GCA_025450375.1 of Chloroflexota bacterium. The sequence continues at coordinate 12,380 of JANWHO010000252.1, read as the reverse complement.
AGATGTTTCACGGCGGGACGCAAGGGGCGCCGCAAATTCGCCAGGGACTGGGAAGCACTCAACGGCGCGACGTGGATCTGTGAAGGCTGAAGAACGGAGGCGCTGGCGCGAAAAGGCGGGTCAGGCAAGCAATCGCGCCAGCATTTCTGGCTCGGTGACCGGCGCCTGGCAGGCGTACCCCTCGCAATAGTAGGCGGTCGCTTTGCCGCCGTGCTGGGTTCGGTCGCGCAGCAGCGGGCTGTCGCTTGCCGCCGCCTCGGCGGGCGTGGCGTGGGCGATCACCAGGTTGGGATCAAAGCGACGGGTCGCCTCGGCCACAAGCGCGCGGCTGTCGGGCGAGACGGGATCGCCAATGATCGCCAGTTCGCGGGGCGGATCCAGCGCGAAATCCGCCGCGCACAGGATACGGGCGAAGGCGAGCGGCACGCGGACCATCGCCTCCTCCAGGGGAGCAATGGCGCTCAGGGCGGCCAGGCGATACCGCTCCTCGCCGGTGTGCGCGGCCAGGCGCAGGAGCACTTCGGCCGCCACCGAGTTACCGGCGGGAATGGCGTTGTCGGTCAGGTCGCGAGGCCGCTGGATCAACTGCTCATGGTCGTCGCTGGTACTGAAGAAGGGACCGCCGGCTGGGTCGGTAAAGTGAAGAATCATCGCGTCGGCCAGGGCCCGCGCGTCATCCAGGCGGTGATGTTCGCTGCCCGCCTCATAGAGGGCCAGGAGCCCATCGGCCAGGAATGCATAGTCCTCCAGGTAGCCGTTCAGTTTCGCCACGCCGTCCTTATAGGTGCGGAGCAATCGGCCATCCTTCCGCATGGCCCCCAGGAGGAAGTTGGCGTTGGCCTCGGCCGTGGCGCGGTAGCTGGGATCGTCGAGAATCGCGGCGGCCGTGGCGAAGGCGCGCAGCATCAGTCCGTTCCAGGCGGTAAGCGTCTTCTCGTCGCGGGCCGGACGCACTCTCCGTTCGCGGATGGCGAGCAGGATGGTCTTGCATCGAGCGAGTGTCTCACCAAACGCCGCCTCGTCCACGCCTTCCTCGCGGGCCAACGAGGCTGGGTCGCGGGGGAGACGCAGGATGTTTTTCCCCTCGAAGTTCCCTCCCGTGGTCACCCCATAGGTACGTATGAACAGGGGGGCATCCGGGCCCAGCGCTTCCTCGATCTCGGCGCTGGTCCAGACGAAAAACTTTCCCTCTTCTCCCTCGCTATCCGCGTCCTGGCTGGAATAAAAAGCGCCCTCGGACGAGGTCATTTCCCGTTGCACGTAGCGCAGAGTCTCCTCGGCTACCCGCCGATACAGCGGCTTTCCCGTAGCCTGGTAGGCGAGGAGATAGATCCGGGCAAGCTGGGCGTTATCATAGAGCATCTTCTCGAAGTGGGGAACCAGCCACACGTCGTCCACGCTGTAGCGGTGGAACCCGCCGCCCAACTGATCATGGATGCCTCCGCCGGCCATCTTCTCCAGGGTCCGCTCCACCATGGCCAGGGCCCGAGGGACACCGCGGAGGTGAGCGCGGAGGAGGAACTCCAGAGCCATGGGCTGGGGGAACTTCGGGGCGCCTCCGAAGCCGCCCTCGGCGCCGTCATACGCGTTCCCCAGGTTGCGCGCGGCCAGGACCAGAAGGTCCTCGCTTAATTCCAGGGACTCCGAGCCGTGGATATGCTCCACTAGCGCGGCGGCGATGTCGGTCGCGGTTCGCTCCACATCCTGGCGCCGCTTCTCGTAGGTCTCGGCCACGGCGCCGAGAAGCTGCGGGAAACTGGGCATTCCATGGCGAGGGACGGGAGGGAAATAGGTGCCGCCGTAGAAGGGGCGGCCCTCGGGGGTGAGAAACATGGTCATGGGCCAGCCGCCATGCCCGGTCAACCGCTGCACTGCCGCCATATAAATGGCGTCGAGATCGGGCCGCTCCTCGCGATCCACCTTGATCGAGACGAAGTGCTCGTTCATCAAGGCGGCGGTCTGGCGATTCTCGAAAGACTCATGTTCCATCACGTGGCACCAGTGACAGGCGGAATAGCCAATGCTGAGGAGAATCGGCTTGTCCTCGGCCTTGGCCCGCGCCAGGGCCTCCGGTCCCCACGGGTACCAATCGACGGGATTCTCTTTGTGTTGGAGCAAATAGGGGCTGCTCTCACCAGCCAGCCGGTTCGCCATGATGGGCCGTTCCTCTCGGTGCGCGGGGCCGCGTCCCCGGTCCTTCCAGTGTACCGGGATGTACGCGAAGGGAAGCGCGCCGGCGCGGCGGTGAGCGGATAGGAACGTCGGCCTCCAGGGCCGCCTGTGGGCGGCCACGGCGCGATCCAGATGACGATTCGTGGCCGAACCAAGCGGGCCCGTGGAGACCCGCGCCCCTGTCTGGTGTCCGAGACCGCGGTCGCGCGGGAGGGCCGCGGAATCCCTGCTACACCGCTGCCGGCCGCGGACCGTGAAGGCTGCTCAGCATGGCGCCGGCGGCGGACGTTTCATGTTCGCGCCACCAGCGGGCAAGCGCGTCGGCGGGCATGGGCCGGCCAAAATAGAAGCCCTGGCCAAGATCGAATCCTAGCGAGGTGACCATCCCGGTGACCTCCTCCGTTTCCACGCCCTCGACGACAATTTCGAGGTCAAGTGATTGGCCCAACCCCATGATGAAAGAGACGATGGAGGCCGCGCCCGCGTCGGCCATGATGTTCGCCAGGAACGAACGGTCGATTTTGAGTTGATGCACGGGGAGCCGCTGCAGGTAGCCGAGCGACGAATAGCCGGTGCCGAAATCGTCGATGGACAGGCGTACCCCCCGCTTTCCCAAACGCTGAAGCATGGCGATTGCTTGTTCCGGATCCTCCATGGCCACACTCTCGGTGACCTCCAGAGTGAGGCTCTCGGGCCTGGCCCCATAGCGTTCCAATAATCCCATCACCGTGGCGGGGAGGTCCTCGTCATGGAAGCTACGGGCGGACAGATTGACCGAGATGTCGCAGTTGATCCCCTCGCGTCGCCATGACTGCTGTTGGCGGAGCGCTTCATCCAGCACCCAGGTGGTCAGCGGCCCAATCAAGCCCGTACGTTCCGCCTTGGGCACGAACAGGCTGGGGGCCAGCAGGCCACGCTCCGGATGCTCCCAACGGACTAGACACTCCACGCCTACCGGCGCCCCATCGGAGAGGCTGATCAGGGGCTGATAACAAAGCCTGAGCTGACCTTCGCTAATCGCGGTGCGTAATTCGGTCCCCAACGAGAGACGGGCGAGGCTATTCTCATCGAGCGACGCGGCGTAAAACCCTATCCCGCCGCCTCCCTGCTTGGCCTGGCTCAGGGCTACATCGGCATGGCGAAGCAAGGTTGAGGCATCCTGCCCGTGTTCGGGAAAGAGGCCAATGCCGATACCCGCGCTCACCTCCACCGAACGACCTTCGTGGATGATCGGCGCCCGGATCGCCCGCAGGATCGTTTGGGCAACTTCCTCCGCCCCCGCGTGCCCGGTCGAGGGGAGCAATACCGCGAACTCGTCGCCTCCCAGGCGGGCCACCAGATCGCTGTCGCGGGGGATGGAGCGGAGCCGCCGACCTACCTCGCGCAGGAGGGCGTCGCCCGCTTCGTGTCCCAACGTATCGTTCACCTCCTTGAACCCGCTCAGATCGACGAGCAGGAGGGACAGCGGTTGATCCTCATGAGCGTCAATCGCCCGCTCCAAGGTCTCACGTAGGAGGCGCCGATTGGGCAGCCCGGTCAATACATCGTGATGAGCGAGCCGCGCCAGCTCCGCCACAAGCATTTGTTCCCGCGTGGCATCGGTGACCACGGCGAGCGCACCATCAATGCGTCCGCCAGGACCACGCAGGGGAGCCGAGCGCGTGGTAGCCCAGCGATCGGTGGCATCGCCAGGATGACGGAAGCGGACGCTCCGTCCGCGCGCCGTCTCTCCCGTGGGACCGTAATCCAAGACCATGCTCTCTGGCGAGAGTGCTTCGTCGGTTTCAGCGTCTCGCCAGGAAATGGCCCGTAGATGACCAGCCAGCGAGCCTGGGGTGGCCGAGGAAAAGCCAAGTATGTGTTGAGCGGCGACGTTGGCAATCTCCATGGACCCTTCCGCGTCCACCACCATCACGCCCATCGGCGCCGTCTCCACCAGGATCCGGAAACGATCCTCGCTGGACCGCACCGCTTCCCGAGCCTGCTTGAGGTTTTGTATGTCCACCCATTGGCTCACCACATACATGGGAGCGCCCGCCGCGTCTCGCGCCACCGAGAGATGCAACCGCACCCACACCCAGCGACCATCCTTATGAAGACAACGTCTTTCCACGTCGGCGCCGGTAGGATCACCCTCCGCTAACCGTTCCAGGAATATCGGCGGATCATCGGGATGATCGAGCCAGCCAAACGAGCGCTCTCCCCACTCGCCGGCCTGATAGCCCAGCATGCGGCAAAGAGCGGGATTTACCCGGAGATAGTCGCCCCCGAGAGAAAGAATGGCCATGCCCACCGCCGCCAGGTCAAAGGCATCCTCGTAGACGGATGCCGGGAGCTGAGGCAGGGGACAAGATGTGCGCTCGGCCCGCGGGCTGGGTCGTGCCACCAGATATGTCCTTCCTGTTGTATTCAAAACCTTACCTGGCCCACGGTTCTCTCGCAAGATGACCTTTGGGTATCTTGCCCCGTGAACGCGCTTCCGAACCGGGTACAGTGAGAGGGCGGCCTCCTGGGCCGCGCGGGATTTGCCGGAGAGCGGTTGCCGAGTGAAAGCGAGTTGTCCTCATGCCCATCCCCTCTTTACTTCCCCAACCCATGACCCTCGATCCGGTACCCGGCGCCGAGGTGTTTCCGCTCCGAGCCGGGATCAGCATCGTGGTGGCTCACGGCGCCGAGCGTGGCGAATGGCTTGCCGCGGAGGACGTGCGGGCGGCGATCCGCACCCGAGGGGTAGAGGCGCCGATTCAGCCGCAACTTCACTGTCCAGATACCCAGAACACGATAGTGCTCGCCGTGAGGAGGCGCGACGAGGCGATATTCCCCGATGCGGCGCCGCCATCGGACTGGGCCGCGGGTGATTCGCCGGAAGCCTACGCCCTGACTATCGATGGCGATCGCATAGTACTCTGGGGCGCCGGGCCGGCGGGACTGGTCCAGGGAACCCGCACCTTGCGCCAGTTGATTGCCGGAGCCGCCAATGGCCTTCCCGCCGCGCGGATTACCGACGCCCCGGCCCTGGCCTGGCGGGGCGTGATGCTGGATATCTCCCGCGGTAGGGTTCCCACCCTGGAAACCCTGTATCGGATCGTGGATGTGATCAGCAGTTATAAGATCAACATGCTGCAGCTCTACACCGAGCATACCTTCGCCTTCAGACGGCATCCAAAAATCGGGCAGGGTTGGGGCGCGATCACCCCCGAGGAACTGATGGCCCTGGATACCTATTGCCACGATCGTTATGTCGATTTGGTTCCCTGCCTCCAGTCATTTGGCCATATGCGGAAAATCCTTGAGCTGCCGGAGTATGCCCATCTGGCCGAGTCGGACCAGCTCTGGGGTTTCGCCCCCACCGAACCCGGCACCTACGAGTTGCTCGACGATCTCTATGCCGACTATCTGGCCTGCTTCCGTTCGCGCTATTTTAATGTGTGTAGCGACGAAACCTATGATCTGGGGACCGGGAAGAGCCAGGTCTCGGCGGAGCTTGAGGGGAAGGGTCGCCTCTATCTAGGGCACATCCTGAGGCTCCACGAGCTTGCCACCAAGTACGGCCGAAACATGATGGTGTGGGATGACATTTTCCTCCACTATCCTGAACTGGTGGCGGAGATCCCGAAGGACGCGATTCTCCTCAATTGGGCCTACGAGGCCCAGGACGAGTATCCGCAGGTCAACGGTTTCCATGAAGTTGGGCTGCGCCAGATGGCCTGCCCCGGCACTTCCAGTTGGAACTCCCTGTTCCCGCGCCTGGCCAACTCGCGGGTGAACATTCGCAATTTTGTCGCGGCGGGCCGGCGCGTGGGCGCGGTGGGCGTGCTGAACACCGATTGGGGCGACCACGGCCACCCCAATCCGCTGGGCGAGAGCTGGTACGGCTACGCCTACGGAGCGGCGGAGGGTTGGGCGCCAGGGGCCTTGTCCGACGATGACTTCGAGCGGCGCTTTACCCAGATTCAATTCGGCCCCGTGGAGTGCGGCGCCGTGCTGACCGCGATCCGTGCCCTGAGCGAGGCGTGCACCCTTCCAGGGATCATGCGCCGCAATGGATCGCGAAGCATCGAATTGTTGATGGGCGACCCAATCACCGATCCCAACTGCCTGGCCATCCCGGACCAGTCGCTTGACCGCATGCGCGAGCTCGCGGAACACGCGTGCGCGGGGCTGGCCCCTCTGTATGGGGCGGCGATCTGGGGGGAGACGCCGCGGAAGGAAGCGCGGGCTACCCTGGCCGAATACCGACTCTCGGCGGCCCTGATCTCGCATGCCGCCCGCCGTGCCCAGGCCGGCCGGCGACTGGCGGCGGCGAGCACCGACGAGGAGCGGCATGCCTTGACGATCACCTTGAAGGCGCTCAAGCGCGAGCTCCAGGACCTGCGCTACGAATATCAACGGACCTGGCTGGACCGGAGCCGACCGGAAGGGATCTGGCAGACTCTCGACGGCTTCGATTGCTCGGCCCAGGTACTCGATAGCTGGCTGGAACAGGTCAATCCGGCCTACACGTTCGGAAGTTAGCCGACTTTTAATCAACTTAACCATCCCAACCGTAGTACCTTTAGCCGCCCCGTACGATATGGTGGCAAAGAGAGCCACGGCCGCGGCGACAGGTAAGGAGCAAAGGGATGGAACAGAGCACTAGTACTACAGCGACAGTTCCAATCTCCGGCCCATCGTCCCCTCTGGTGAGACGTGAAAGACCAGCTTGCATCACGAAGCGCGTCCAGAGAGGGCTCTGTTAAGTTGTGAGGTATTGACAATCGTCTTGTCCTGTATAAGACTTGCGCTATAGCTACGGCCCACTGCCCAAGGTGATCCACGCGCGGCGGTATTTCGTAGGGATTGTGTTCGGTCGGCGAATGACCGAAACAGCAGTTGGAGGTGTTGCGATCATGATTCGAGAGCTTGATAGCAGTATCAGCGCGTTTCGTGCCGAGTTTACGGGAAAGGTAATTACCCCTTCCGACCAGGACTTCGATAGCGCTCGCTCCGTCTGGAATGGGGCAATTGATCGCCGACCTGCCGTAATCGCACGCTGCGCCACTGCCGAGGAGGTGGTAACGGCCATCCGGTTCGGCCGGCTACAGGGACTGGAGATCTCGGTGCGCGGCGGCGGCCATAACTTTGGCGGATACGCCGTGTGCGAGGGCGGCCTGATGGTCGATCTCAGCGCCATGCGGCAGGTCACAATCGATCCGACCGCGCGCCGGGCGGTCTGCGGCGGCGGCGCTACCTGGGCCGATCTCGATAGTGCCAGTCAAGCCCACGGCCTGGCTGTGACCGGTGGCTTCATCAGCCACACTGGCATCGCAGGGCTGACGCTGGGCGGCGGAGTGGGCTGGCTGACGAGGAAAGCGGGACTGTCCATCGACAACCTGCTTGCGGCCGAGGTTGTCACCGCCGATGGACGGATCATCCGAGCCGCGGCCGATCAGAACGCCGAATTATTCTGGGCGATCCGGGGCGGAGGCGGCAACTTCGGCGTGGTCACGTCCTTCGAGTACCAACTCCACGAGGTCGGCCCGCTCGTACACCTCGGCCTCTTCTTTTGGGGAGCCGATCGAGGTGTCGAGGCGCTCCGTTTCAGCCGCGATTTCGTCAAGACTGTTCCTGAGGACATGGGTGTGCTGATTGCCGGCCTCAGTGCGCCACCGGCGCCCTTCGTGCCGGAACAATACCACTTCGCCCCGGGCTATGCTCTCTTGATTGTCGGCTTCGGCTCGGCGGAGGAACATCGGCAAGTCGTAAGCGTGATTCGCGAGACGCTACCGCCGCTCTTCGAGTTGGTTACGCCAATCCCCTATGCGAACCTGCAGCAGATGTTCGACGAAGGGAACCCTTGGGGCATCCTCGGGTATGAGAAGGCGCTATACCTGGACGAGCTCACTGACAAGGCCATTGAGGTGGTTGCCGAACAGCTGCCTAAGAAGAAATCTCCCCTCTCCTTTATGCCGATCTTCTACATGGATGGAGCATACCGGCGCGTTGGTGATGATGAGACGGCGTTTGGCGGGAGCCGTAACGCTGCCTTTATCATTAACATTGCCGCCATTTGCCCAGTACCGGACCTACTGGAAGCCGATACTGCCTGGGTGCGCGGCTTCTGGGAAGCTCTACGCCCGCATGCGAGCAGTTCCGGCAGCTATGTCAATTTCATGACGGAGTACAACGAGGACCGAGTGCGATCCGCCTATGGCGTGGCAAAGTATGAACGTCTGGCGCGGATAAAGGCAGACTACGACCCTGACAATGTGTTTCATCTGAACGCCAATATCAAGCCGGCGTTGGCCCATGCATAGGGTGTATTAGCGTACCTTTCCGCGCGCCGCTACCTCCCAGATTTCCTCGACCGTAACTCCGCGGATCGCCGCCACCTGATCGTGCAGGTTCAGGCACACGCAGGCATGGTTCGGAATGACCTCCAGCCGGCTGCCAATCGGGAGGTCGGCGCCCGCGGGCACGGTCATGATCCCGTGCTCCTCCGAGATGCGGTCAAGAGAAAACTCCGGGTGACCGACAATGGCGCCGTGGCCGGTGCCGCGGATGGCGGTGTCGCTGCTCAGCGTCTTGGCCCCGGCGTCGATGATCGCCCGAGTCGCGGTGGGGCGGCTGACCACGGTGACCAACATCCGCAGGGCGCAGCCATCCAGATCGCCCCAGCCGTTCGTGACCTGATTCCGGTCTGAGAAGACATAGGTGCCAGGGCGGATTTCGGTAATCCCGGTGATGGTGGCCGCGTGCTTCCCGGTGGGAGTGCCGCCGACGGTCAGTTCGGGGACGGCAAGGTCGTGGGCGCGGAAGAACTCCGCCGCCGCCACCAGATGACGGCCTTCCGCCAGCCCCACCTGGCGAATCCCTTCCAGGTCCGGTTGGCCGCCCGCGTGCCCAGCATATCCCATCAAGCCCACCAATTCGACCCCTGGCAATCGCTCCGCGCGGTGGGCGATCGCCAGCGCCTCCTCATATGATTGAATGCCGGCCCGACCCATCCCGCTGTCCAGCTCCAGGCGATAGGGGATCCGCCGCCCATGCCGAGCCGCCACCCGTGAAATCCCTTCCAGCACCTCGTAGGAGTCCGCCGCCACGCGGACGCGCGCCCGCTCGGCCAGACGGCAAAGCCGCTCCCACTTGGTTTCACCCCATAGGGGATAGGCGATAAAGAAGTCCTCGATCCCATGGTCGGCAAAGGCTTCCGCCTCACCCAGCTTGGCCACGGTCAGTCCCGGGCTCCCGGCGGCCAGTTGCATGTGGGCAATAGGCGGCAGCTTATGGGTTTTCGCGTGTGGCCGCAAATTTACTCCATTGGCGCGGGCAATGTCGGCCATGCGCGTAATGTTCGCCTGCAGACGATCCAGATCGATCAGGGGAAACGGGGTATCAAGTTCATCAATACTCATCTTCATCACTCCCTACTCACCTTCACCACTCCTTGGGCATTCAAATCCAGTCCCTATAGGGTAGCACGACAGCAAGCGGGTTAGCCTCAACGGCTTGGGTAGAGTAATTGACTTCACGGAAGAACAATGCAATAGTGAGGTCATATTGGTGGAGCTAAGGAAACGAGTAACACTTGGCCACACGCGAGGCCCCCACATCGAAGTCCCAGAACACACCCGAGGCTGCCGGGCAGGTACGCAGGGCCGAGGGAACGGCAGGAACGGTCAGCCTTGAACAGCCGCTCACGGCGGGCCTGTTGCTCCATTTGCAAAGAACCGCGGGGAACACGGCGGTCAATGCGTTGCTCCGCCGGCGCGAACCCGGTGGGCCCGCCGTGCAGCGGCATCCGGAAGGGGATGCTCTGCCACAAAAGAGCGACCTTGTCACCGAGGTCGCGAAGAAGGAGGCACCCGCCGCCACCCGTACCCTGAAACAAGAAAAAGCGGATCAGAAGGCGGCTACCACCGAAGGGACGGCGGTGAAGGCAAAACAGGCGCTCACCCCCGAGGCTATGAGCCTGGCCAGTGCCCAAACGATTCTTACCGGCGCCTTCGGTGGGGTGAAGACCATCGTGCCGGGGGCGATCGTGATCCTGGCCGATCAGCCGGCATGCGCCGCCAAATACGACGAGGTGTGCATCGCGGCCGGGCTCACGCGCGACGACGGCACGCTGTGGAAGGCGGGCGATTGCGCCGCGGATGACGCGGCGGCGGGTGTGCAAACCGAGGGCTTCGCCTGGGAAGGCACCGTCTACGTCAACGGCAAGACCACTTTGATTACGGCGACCGCGCATGAGATGCTGCATCTCAATACGGCGGCCGACTACCGCGGGGCCATGGGCGAAACCTTCAACGAAGGCAGCACCGAGTTTCTCGCGCGGAAGGCGATAGCGGCGGCCGGTATTTCCGTGCCGGCGGTGACCGCCTACCCGATACAGGTCGAGATCACCAAGGCGCTGATCGCGCTGGTGGGCGAGGACGCGCTTACTGCCGCCTACTTTGGCGGCGCCGCCACCCTGAAGGATCTGATCAAGACCAAGGCCAAGGGCACCTGGGACCAGATACGGGCGGCCGCGGAGGCTCTGGAAGTGGACAACGCAAAGAATTATCTGAAGTCAAAGGCGTAACCAATGGCAGAAGACGCGACAACGAACGGCGCCGCGCCGGATCAGCAGGTTGGAGACCGCGACCTGCTGCTAGCGGTCAATCGCTTCAGCAACGAGGCGTTCAGCCTGGCGAAGGACTATGTGGGAGGCAAGGATCCCGAGGACGTGAAGCAGCGGGCCCGCGAACTGCAGGAGCGGGTCCCCGGCTTCGGCGCCCAGGCCCAGGCCGCCGCCCCCGCGTTGCGGCCGGACCTGAATCGCGCACTCTCCGATGCCCGACTCGACCTGAGTTATATTCTTTCGGACGGGCGTCGCCCTTCCAGCACGCGGCTGCACTACTTTAAGAGCCAGCCTCGGGAATCCTGAGCGGTCATGGCTTTTCCGCCGCCTCCCTTCGGGAGTACGAGGTCTCTGTACGGATGCTGAAATCGGTCCAGGAATCTTCCCAGGCGGCCCCGGATTCCGGCCCGCTTGGGAATCGATCCGCCGCTTTCCGAACAGGGGATGGCACGCCGTACCGCTTGCCTGCTACAGTTAGGGGCGCATAGCGGTAGGGGCGGCAATGGTGGGTAACGTACGACAGCGATTCTTTCGGCCAATGCAGTGGGCGACAATCGCACTCGCCTTGGTGACCTATGGAGCCGGAATCCCGAGGAGTACGTTAGCCGCCACCGCGCCCCCTCCTTCCAAGCATGTGGTGCATCCCTACACCTGCAAGCAGTGGGGCTATTCGTTCGTGGTGCCAGGGGGATGGGCAGCCAAACACACGGGGAAGCAATCGGATCGCTGTAGCAAGGCCAACGGGGCCAGCCCCGATTTTTACAGCAAGGACAAACGGGCCTATCTCAGCGTTCAGACCACTACCCAGGCCCTCGCCACCACCATGACCGAACGGATCTTGCTCTCGACCGGCAGCACCCAGGACGATTTACAAATCGCCGACCGCCCGATCAATGGGGCAAGCTTCCGCATCGGGACGGCCGGCGTGAACTTCCGCGGTGACGGCACCAACTATTTCTTTCTCACCGCTTGCGCGGAGCACCATGGCCGCGCCTACTGCCTCACCGGCTCCATCGCGCGCGACGGCAATTACCAGTTCACGGCCCAGGCGCAAGCCCTGGAGGCTGCCCTACACAGCTTCCGCTTCCTGCCCAAGCCCTGATTCGGGCGGCACGCCACGGCGGGAACCTCGCTACGTGCGTACCAGCACCTTGAGAGCCCGCCGGGTGTCCATCGCCACGTACCCCGCCGCTACCTCGTCCAGGCTGACCGACTGATCCAGGACGGGCGAGGGGTCGAGCGTGCCGGCCAGCACGTCGATCATCAGCTCGGGAATGTAGGCCCGCACTGGCGCGATACCGCCGCGGAGAGCCACGTTATCACGGTACATGCGCCGAATGTTCACCACCTCGCTGCCGTGTGGTTGGCCCACGAAGCCAACGGTGCCGCCCGCCCGCGCGACGGCGAAGGCAACATCCATGGACGCTTTGTGGCCAACGCACTCCATCACGGCCGCCGCCCCGCCGCCGGTCAAGTCCTGAACCTGGGCGATAGCGGCCTCGTCCGATCCGCTTACCAGATCGGTGGCGCCCAAGCGCTGGGCCAGGGCCAGACGATCCGCATGATGGCCGACCGCGATGATCCGTTCCGCTCCCAGCCTATGGGCGGC
>JANWHO010000251.1 GCA_025450375.1 Chloroflexota bacterium | reverse complement strand
GGTGATCGACGAGCTGCGCCGCCGCGGGACGCCTTTCCACGGCGTGCTCTACGCGGGGCTGATGATAGGAGCGGACGGCGAGCCCAAGGTGCTCGAGTACAACGCCCGCTTCGGCGACCCGGAAACGCAGGTGATCCTCCCCCGCTGGCAGGACGATCTGTATCAGGTTTTAGTGGCGGCGACCGAGGGAAAGCTGGCGGACCTTCCAGCCTTCCGTTGGGATGTGGCCGCCACGTGCGGAGTGGTGCTTGCCTCGGCCGGCTACCCCTCCGAGCCGATCACCGGACTACCCATCCATGGTCTGGACCAGCAGGATCCCGACACACTGATCTTTCATGGCGGCACGCGCCGGGACGCCCGAACAAACGACGTTTGTTCCAGCGGCGGCCGGGTATTGACCGTGGTGGGCAAGGGCGCGACTGCCGAGGAGGCGCGAAGCGCCGCCTATGCCCGCGCGGACAGCATCCACTTCGAGGGGTGTTGGCGCCGGAACGACATCGGGCTCGTGGGGCCAGATGCCTCCTAATACATATGGGCACGAATGGTCCAGCCGTAGGGGCAACCATGAACCTTTCCGCCAAGCCGCGCGATGGTGTCATGCCCGTTCGGAGTCCATCTAGATGCCTCCTCGCCACCAGCTACCGCCCGAGCCAGACGCGCGAGGCACCGAGAGCCCGTCCGCTCCCGCCAAGGAGTATCAGGAGCCACGGTTAGAAGCGAAATTGCCGCTGCGGGTGGGAGTTCTGGTATCGGGCCGAGGGAGCAATCTCCGCGCGCTCCTGGCAGCCTTCCCGGCGGGCCATCCACTGGTCCGTATTGTATGCGCGGTGACCAATCGGCCCGGCTGCGCGGCGCTCGGCCTCGCGCGCGAGGCCGGCATTCCCGCAGCGGTAGTGAGTGGAAGCGACTACCCCGCGCGCGAGGCCCAACAGTCGGTCATGGCGGCGGTGCTTGGAGCGGCGGACGTTGATCTCGTGGTGCTGGCCGGGTACGATCAGGTACTCGGCCCAGCCTTGCTGGAGCCCTTCGTGGGTCGGGTGATTAACGTCCACCCTTCCCTGTTGCCGGCCTTCGGGGGAACCCTGCACGCGCAGGAAGCGGCGCTCCGGCATGGGGTGAAGGTGACAGGCTGCACGGTGCATTTTGTCACGGCGGCGGTCGATGGCGGCCCGATCATTGCCCAGGCGGCGGTTCCGGTGCAAGACGACGACACCGTCGATACACTGAGCCGGCGCATACTGGCCCAGGAGCATGTTTTGCTGCCGCGGGCGGTGGCGCTGATCGCGGAGGGGAGGGCGCGGGTGGAAGGCCGGCGCGTTCGCGTGGTGTGACTGGCTCTCACGCAATCAAGGCGGTCACGGACCTTCCCGACGCTCCTCCAGGATCGCCTCGGAGACCGACCCCGTACCCTGGAGCTCGGCGTCAAGCCAGGCGCCCAGCGCTGATTCGTCGAGGTTGTCCGTGGGTTCCGCGCCGGGAACCACGAGCAGATCGGTGATAGCCAGACGCACCTGCTCGCGCTCAGTGAGGAGAGCCAGCCGAATCTCCTGACTGTCAGTCAGGCTTACCGGATCGAGTGGACGTAAGCGCCCGTGCTCGTAGATCGCGCGAATGATCTCGGCCATGACAACCTCCTACCGCTTCCCCTTGAAGGTAGCACAGGTTGCGGTGTCCAGGAGGAGGGTCGGTAAGACCATGTGACACCCCCTTCGGCCGCGTGGGAAGTCCCGTACCAAACCTGACACGATGCTGCCTGAGGGTATACGATTCGTGGATGATGATTAGGGATTGAATACGACACCGTAAGACAGGCCATTCCCGTGTCGTTTGACGCCGGCTTGAAGAAAGGGAGGGACATGAAGATGAGATTCGCGCCCGCATGCAATGGCCTCGGGCTCCGGTCGCTTCTGGCCTTGACCCTGCTGGTGAGCGCGGGCGCCTTCACGCCCCGGATCCCGGCGCGCGCGGCGGCGGGGCCTACCTTTGCCGGCGCCGCGTGTCCGTTCAAGGTGGGAGCCGGTCTGGTGGTGGGGAAGGATATGCGGTGCGGCTACGTGACCGTGCCGCAACGGCATGAGCTGACGGGCGGACGGACGATCCGGATCGCGGTGGCGATCTTCAAGGGCGACGACGACATCGCCCATTCCGACCCGGTGATTTCCCTGCAAGGCGGGCCGGGCGGGGCCTGGCTCGGGCAACTTGGTCCCTTGATCACGCGGGCCACCCTGCCGGCGTTGGTCGGGAGCCATGATCTGATCCTGGTCGATCAGCGCGGCACCGGCGCCTCCAGGCCCTCGCTCGACTGTCCTGAATTGACCACCTTGAAATACAGGCTGCTCACCCAGAATCTGCCGCCCGCCCGATCCGAGCCGCTGACCGACGCGGCAATCCGGGCCTGCCGGGCCCGGCTGGTCGGCGAGGGGATCGATCTGGCCGCCTATACCACGGCGGAGAACGCCGCCGATATCGAGGACGTGATCGCGGCGCTTCATTATGATCGGGTGGATATCTATGGCGCGTCCTATGGGACGAAGCTGACGCTCGCGGTGATGCGCGCCTTCCCCCAACACATCCGCGCGGTGGTCCTGGATTCTGTAGTCCCAATACAGTCCGACTTGCAAGTAGAGGGAGTGGCCAATGCCGCCGCGGCCTTGCGACGGCTTTTCGCGGGCTGCGCGGCCCAGCCTACCTGCAACGCGGCCTATCCGCGCCTGGACCGTACGTTCGACGCATTGGTGGCGAAGCTCAATGCCGCGCCGGTGCTGATTACGGTGACCAACCCGGCGAATAATCGGACCTATAAGGCGCCACTCACCGGGGATCGGTTGGCGGATTTCGTGGTGGGCAGCCTCGCGGTAAGCGAGGCCATTTATCTGATCCCGGCCGTGCTCCATGCCGCCACGCGGGGAAACTTCGTCGCCCTGGCTCTCCTCTATAACGTGGTCTCGTTCGACGACACGGTGAGCCTCGGCATGTATTTCTCGGTAGAGTGTAGCGAGGACGCGCCGGTGACCACGGCCGCCGCGCTCGCGGCGGCCACCAAAGGCTTCGGGCCGGCGGCGCGACCGGGGCAGTTGCGTGAAGCCCTGGACTTCCCGCGCGCCTGTGCAAGCTGGCGTATGCGGCCGGTGGATCCTGTGTTCCGGATCCCGGTCACCAGCGCCATTCCCACCCTTCTGCTGGCCGGTCAATACGATCCGATCACCAGCCTGGCGGACGCGCGGCGGGTGGCTCGCACCCTCAACCACGCCACCGTGGTCCTGTTTCCCGGCAGCGGCCATGGGGTGGCCCTTTCGGGCTCGGGCTGCCCGGTGAGCATCATGATGGCCTTCTATGATCGGCCCACGGCTAGGCCGGACACGACGTGTACGGCGAGGATGGGAGTTACGTTCCTGGTGAGGGGGTGAAACATGATGCACGCCAAAGTGGGGAGGGACACGAACCATGAACCCACCTAGCTGGTTCTTTGACGAACTTGCTCATGCTGGTGATGAACATCTTGATCCGGAATATGTCGCGACCTATGACGGCAAAGCCGGATTCGATCCGGACGCGGATCTGGCTCTTCTCCGTGCTCTTGGCCTGAACGAGACCAGCGTCCTGGTGGATATGGGCGCCGGCACCGGCGGCATCGCCATGGCGGCAGCTCCCCTGTGCGCCCGCGCGGTGGCCGTGGATGTGTCACCGGCTATGCTCGCGGTGCTGAGGGCGAAGGTCGAGGAGCGCGGAGTGAGGAATATCGAGATCGTGCGGGGAGGCTTCCTCAGCTACGAGCACCGGGGTGCTCTGGCCGACATTGTACAGTCGCGGCACGCCCTGCATCATCTACCGGATTTCTGGAAAGCGATTGCCCTGAAGCGAGTCGCCGCCATCCTCAAACCCGGCGGCGTGCTGTATCTGCGGGATCTGATCTTCTCCTTCGAGCCACGAGAGACCGGGCCGCGGATCGAAGCCTGGCTCGCCGGAGCGGCCTCGCGACCGGAGGATGGGTGGACGCGGGCCGAACTCGATATCCATCTCCGTACCGAGTACAGCACCTTCAGTTGGCTCCTTGAGGCGATGCTGGAGCGGGTGGGCTTTCAGATCCGCGAGGTGGAACGATCCGCCTCGGGGATCTACACGGCCTATACCTGCGTGAGGATCTGAAAGCGGGACAATTGATTTCCCAACCGGTGTATGCTTTAGGTATGAGGTACGCGCGCCCACACAGGTATGAGGGGCGGGCACGCGAAAGGCGGGAAGAACCGGAGCCAAGGTGACGGATAGTTCGCTCCTTGATCGACGGATGTCGGTATGATCGAGAGCATAGGGGTGTAGCTAACACAACTCGGGATACTAGCAGGCGGAGGGGAACAATGGCAGCGAGAAAGTGGTATGGACGGGACACGCAACTCACGGTGAGGATGGGCTTCACGCTGTTTCTGCTGGCCCTCCTGTACGCGGTGTTCCTGGCGGTGCTGTGGAACGCCACCGGCAGCGGCGTGCTCCTGGTGGTGGCAGGGGCGGCGTTTTTGCTCGTGCAGTATTTCGCCTCGGACAAGTTGGTGCTGCTCAGCAGCGGGGCGCGCCTGATCGGACCTCAGGAAGAGCCTGAGTTGCGCGGGGTCGTCGAGCGCCTGGCCCAGCTTGCCGATCTCCCGACCCCGCGCCTGGCGATCATGGAGACGCAGGCCCCGAACGCCTTCGCTACCGGCCGGAGTCCCAAGCACGCGGTGGTGGCCGTGACTCGCGGCCTCCTGGGGATGTTGGAGCCGGCGGAACTGGCATCCGTGCTCGGGCACGAACTGAGCCATATCAAGAACCGGGACATGATGGTGCTCACCTATGCCAGCCTCCTGGCGAGCGTCGCCAGCTTCATCGTGCAAATCGGCATGTGGACCGGTCTGGGCCGGAGCCGGGGGCGCGGGGCCGGAAACCTGGGCGCCGTGTTCCTTGTCTCGGCGATTGTCTGGGCGGGCAGCTTCATTCTCTTGCGGGCCCTCTCGCGTTATCGCGAGTACGCGGCCGACCGAGGTTCCGTGCTGCTGACCGGCTCACCTTCCACCATGCGCTCGGCCCTGATCAAGGTAAGCGGCAGCATGCAACGCATTCCCACCCAGGACCTGCGCACGGCCCAGGCGATGAGCGCGTTCTATATCGTGCCGATCAAGACAAAGGGCACGTTTGGTGAGTTCTTCCAGACCCACCCCACCCTGGCTCACCGGCTTGAGCACCTGGAGAAGCTTGAGCAAAGGATGAATGCCGGGCAGCGATAGGGCCTCCCGCCTCCGTCCGTGGCGCATAGGAGCGGGCGGATCTTCCCCTGGGCAGGGTTGTACCAGGTTGAAGCCCCGGCCTTCAGGCCGGGGAGGCTCATTTGCTCTGCTAGCGTGGCCTTCAGGCCGCCTTTTCGCTATCCACCCGCGGCTGCCTCAGAATGTCGGGGCTCCGTTCACGGGAAGAAGGACGGAGTAGAGCGAGGTCGTGGCG
>JANWHO010000250.1 GCA_025450375.1 Chloroflexota bacterium | reverse complement strand
GGCCGGCCGAGAGCGAGGTAGGGCAGCGAACGGCGATCGTGCCAGCCGGGGTGCCGATTGCCGCTACCCCGCCGGTCCAGCCGAGTACCTTGCCCTCGAGGAAATTGGCCTCGCCAAAGAAGTCGGCCACGAATCGGGACGCCGGTGTTTCGTAGATCTCCTGGGCGCTGCCCAGTTGCAGGATCTGGCCGCCGCTCATCACCGCGATCCGATCGCTCATGGTCAGGGCCTCTTCCTGGTCGTGGGTCACGTAGACGAAGGTGATCCCCACGGTCCGATTGAGGGTCCGCAACTCCATCTGCATGGCCCGTCGCAACTTCAGGTCCAGGGCGCCGAGCGGCTCGTCCAACAGGAGCACGGCCGGGCGATTGACCAGGGCGCGGGCCAGGGCCACTCGCTGCTGCTGGCCGCCGGAGAGTTGGCTGGGCCGCCGCCCTCCCAGGCCCTCGAGACGGACCATCGCCAGGGCGTCCACGACCCGGCGTTTCACATCCGGGCGCCGCAAGCGCTTCATCCTCAAGCCAAAGCCCACGTTCTCGGCCACGTTCATGTGCGGGAAGAGGGCGTAGTTCTGGAACACCGTATTCACGTTGCGACGGTTGGGGGGCAACCCGGCCACCGGTTGGCCCGCGATCAGAATCTCGCCCGCGCTGGGTTGCTCGAACCCAGCCACCAACCGCAGGGTGGTGGTCTTCCCACAGCCTGACGGCCCGAGCAAGGTGAGAAACTCACCCTTCTGGACCTGCAGCGACACGCCATCCACCGCCGTGACGGCGCCAAAGCGCTTCTGGATGTTTCTCAGCTCAATCGATGACTCGCTCATGCTTCTCTCTGAACCAACTGGGCCAGCAGGACCAGGACCACGGAGATCCCAATCACCAGGGTGGCGGCGGCGTTCAACTCGGGACTGATCGTGCCACGCCGCAATCGCGACCAAATTTCCAGCGGTAGAGTGTTGTCGCGCCCAGCCAGGAAAAAGCTCACTACCACTTCGTCAAAGGATAGGGTGGCCGCCAGGAGGGCGCCGGAGATCACCGCCGTGCGGATGGTCGGCAGGGTAACGTGCCAGAAGGCGCGGAACGGCCCGGCCCCCAAATCACGGGCCGCCTCCGCCAGTTGTGGTGAGACACGGACCAGGCGCGACCGCACGCTGTTGAAGACCAGAACGATGCAAAAGGTGATATGGCCGATCATGATCGTGGTAAGCGAGAGTTGATCATTGAGGTCGGTAAAGAGAGTGAGCATGGCGATCCCGGTGACAATGCCGGGCAGGACGATGGGCAGGGTAACCGCGAAGCTAAAGATGCCCTTGCCAGGGATCCGGAGTCGGTGGAAGCCGAGGGCGGCGGCGGTGCCCAGCACCACCGAGACTGCCACCGCGATCGCGGTCACATGGACGCTGTTGGCAATTGATTGGGTGAGCTGAGTGTCGTTGATCAGCGTGTGGTACGCATCCAGGGAGAAGGAGGTGATGGGCCAGGAATTGACCAGGCTGCCGTTGAACGAATAGAGAATGACGATCACCAGCGGCAGGTAGAGGAAGGCGTAGACCAGGATACCGGCGCCCCCGAGTGCCCGACCCCAGCCCGAACTCGATGTTTCCGTGGGTGCGTTCACATAGCCTCCAGGGCGCCGGTGCGGCCAGCCAGGATAAGGAAGCAGGCCAGGACGGCCAGCACCAGCATGCTGAGTGCCGAACCCAGGGGCCAGTTAAGCGTCTCGCCGAACTGGCTGAAAATCAGGTTCCCGATCAGGTTGCTGTCCGGCCCGCCCAATAGGCTGGGGGTGATGTAGTCCCCCATGGTAAGGCTGAAGGTGGCGATCGAGCCGGCGATAATTCCCGGCAGCACCAGGGGCAAAACGACGTGGGCGAAGGTGCGCGGGCCGTTCGCTCCCAGGTCCCGCGAGGCTTCCAGGAGAGCGGGGGGGATCTTCTCCAGAGCCGTGTAGAGGGGTAGGACCATGAAGGGGAGCCAGACATGGGTGAAGGTGATATACATGGCGGTGTTGCTGAAGAGAAAGGCATCCGAGGGACGGGACAGCACATGGGCCCAGATGAGGAAGCTGTTCAGCACCCCATCGTGGCCCAGAATGGTCCGCCAGGCATAGGCGCGCACCAGGTAGCTGCTCCATAGGGGGATGATCACCAGTAACAGCCCCAGGCTCTTCCGCTTGATCCGATAGGCGATGAAGGCGGCCAGGGGGAAGGCGAGGGCGATGTCGGTGATCGTCACCAGGGCGGCCAACTTCACCGTCTTCCACAGCACGTCGCGGTAGACCGGATCGGCGGCGATATCGCCGTATCGGCCCAGGGTAAAGCTCTGGTTGGTGACCACGTTGACCGGGTCGTAGGTCCAGAAACTCTGTATCAGGAGGAGGGTCAGCGGGACCAAATAGAAGACAGCGATCCACACGACGGCGGGGCCGAGCAGCGGGGCGGCCGTAGCCGCCGATCGCCGCCGTTCCCCTCGCTCGCGGCTCGGCCGGCGCGAGGACAATGCACGGAAGCCGGCCAGCGGACTACCCCCTTACGTCGGTCCAGACCTTGACCCAGTCGGCGTAGTTAACCGGCTCGGACCAAATGTGCAATTGATCAAAGTATGCCTGGTCGTCCATGTGCAGCGCTTTCACGCGGGCCGGGCCAAGAGCCGGGACCACCGCGCGCGAGGAACCGGAATAGGCGGTAACGTTGATCACCCCCAACTGGCCCTGGGGACCGATCATATAGTCGATCCACTTCATGGCAAGGTCCATGTTGGGACTATTCTTGGAGATCATCCAGGTGTCGGCCCAGCCGGTGGCTCCCTCGCGGGGTATGGTCTCCCCGATCGGGAAGTGGGCTTTGCGGAGATCATTGGTCATCAGCGGCCAGGCGCTGGAGGCTACCAACTCACCGTGCTGGAAGGCATCCTCGACATCTCCGGCGCCGGCCCAGTATTTCCGGAGCAACGGCTTTTGTTGTTGCAAGACGGTTTTGATTTTGGCGAGCTGGCTATTGTTGAGGTTATAGCAGTCCTTCCAACCGAGATACAGGGCCACATCGGCGATGGTGATCGCGCTGTCGTAGATGGACACTTCGTTCTTATACTTACGGTCGTAGAGGATCTCCCAGGAAGCGGGGGCCCGCTTGAACTTCCGGGTATCGTAGATCAGGACATTCGCGCCCCAGACGAACGAGACCCCATAATGGACCCCGTTGACCGTGTTCCATGCCGGGGCATGGAACTTCGGATACAACAGGTTGAAGTTCTTGAGCTTCGAGACATCGATAGGGAGCAGGGTGCGGGAGTGGATGAACCGCCGATCCGCGTCGCCGGAGGCGGAGACCAGATCGTAGGTGTTCCCGTGACCCGCGATCCACTTGGCGACCATCTCGTCACTGGAGCCGGCATAGGTGTGAGTAACCGTACAGTTATACATCTTCTCGAAGGGTCCCACGAATGAGGGATCGGTGTAGCCTTCCCAGCAGAGGATGTTCAGGGTGGCCTGGCTGGCGGAACGTTGCGCTGGGCGACTGGCCGCCTCGGCCACCGTGTTCCCGGCGATCCCGGCCGCGGTGGCGGCGCCCGCCGCGGCGCCCATGCGTTTCAGGAACGAACGTCGATTCAGGGAAGCCGGCATGGTGGAACCTCCTTGGACAATTGAATGAGTCCATTCGCGGCTTGAACACGCCGCTGATTGCATGCATTGTGTCGCACGGGATCTAGGTCCGTCAAGCTTATGAGTCGTAGCCAAGACCCAGCCGATCCAGGGCTCGGAGCCAGGCATTGCGGCGCCCTTGATGGCGGTCAGCTTGATCGAGTGACCAGCGGGTAAGCTGGATTCCGAGATAGCGGAGTGGTTCGGGCGGAAAGGGGACCGGTTTACTCTTGACGAACTGGAGCGCGGTCAGCTCGGTCTCGCGTCCGGATAGCAAATCGAGCAAGACCGCCGCCCCGAAGCGACTGGCCCCCACCCCCAGGCCGGTATAGCCGGCCGCGTAGGCAACCTTCCCGCCCATGGCCTGGCCCCAGAATACGCAGAACCGGCTGCAGGTATCGATCGCTCCGCCCCAGGCATGGGTAAAGCGGATTCCCTCCAGTTGGGGAAAGGTGGTGAAGAAATGACCGGCCAGCTTGAGGAATGACTCTGGACGGTTGTCGAGTTCATCACGGAGGCCATTCTTATAGTGGTACACGGCGTCGTAGCCGCCCCAGAGAATCCGATTGTCCGCCGTGAGCCGGTAATAGTGGAACTGGTTTCCGTTATCGCCGAGCCCCTGGCGGTGTTTCCAGCCGATGGAGTTCATTTGCGGCTCGGTGAGCGGTTCGGTCACCAGGACGTAGTCGTAGACCGGGACAATGTAGTTCGCGATCCTCCGTAGGAGCGGCGAGAAAGCATTGGTGGCCAACGCCACGCTTCGGGCCGTGACCTGCCCGTATGGGGTGGTCAGCCTGACCGAGCATCCGTCCCGCTCCATGCCCGTGACGGGCGAATGCTCGTGGATCCGTACCCCAAGGGAGAGGCACGCCGCCTTGAGGCCCCAGGCGAGACGAGCCGGGTGGAGCACCGCGGCGCCGTTGCGAGTCCAGACCCCACCCAGGTAGGTGGGAGAGGCCACCTCGGCTCGGACCTGGTCCTGATCGAGCAGCAGAACATCCTCGCCGTACCGGGCGGCCGTTGGCATCCACTCCCGAAGATCCGCCATTTGGTAGGGTTCCAGGGCCACGTTCAGAGTGCCGGTGGGCTCAAAGTCGCAGTCTATGTGGTAGCGGGCGAGGGTTTGCTGGAGTCCCGCGAAATTCTCGTGCCCCAGCTTCTCCAGACGCTCGATCTCGGTGGGGAAGCGCTCCAGCCCGTTGGCCAGCCCGTGGGTAAGGCTGGCCAGGCAAAAGCCGCCGTTCCGCCCCGTGGCGGCCCATCCGATCTCCCGCGACTCCACCAGCACCACATTCCGATTGGGATCCCGTTCCTTGGCCAGGAGCGCGGTCCACAAACCGGTAAAGCCGCCGCCGACCACCGCGAGGTCACAGGCGGTGGGCTGGACCAGGGCCTCGCTCGGTTCGGGCCGCGTCGGGTCGTCCAGCCAGTATGGGGTGAACCGGGTCGCCGCGAAGGAGCGGCGCGCATCCCGCACGATCAAGCCGCGCGGACGCGGCCAAGCGCCTCGCGGACCCAGTCCCGCCGAACCGCCGGCATCATCCCGTAGTTATAGAATGAGACTCCCCGCGCCCCCACGGCGACGCAGTGGGCCACGTTGGCGGTCAACTCCTCCAGCGAGTCGCAATCGGGGATGCAGGCGCGCAGGCCGATCTCCAGGGGCAGGTCGGCGGGGATGCGGGCCCGATAGGCGTCGATCTCGGTCCTGAACCGATCCAGGCCGGCGAAGTAGCCCAGCACGGAGACTCCATCGCAGGTGCCCTCGGCAGGGGGGACGCTCATCCCCAGATGCCAGGCCAGATCGAGGACCGGCGAATGGGCCGGGGCGCCCACGGCGGACGCCTCTTGCAGATGGACCGGCGTCTGGCTCACCACCTGGACGGCCTGGCGTACCTCTCGGAGCAGCGCGTTCGTGGAGAGGACGCGGAGCCTCATGTACCGCCCCAGTTCACCGTCAAGCTGGTCGGTCCAACAGGAGGCCATCCAGGCGCCGTCGTCACTCTCGCCGCCGCCCTCGGCCAGGCGGGTCTGGATGTCATCGGCCACGTAGCGGCGGACCCGCGCCGCGTCCACCCCGTGCTCGCGGGCCAACTCCAGACAGGCGGGGCAGAAGCAGAGTCCCAGCAAAAGTTGCAGGGCGGGGGTGACCCGCACTTGCTGCATCTCATGGTGGAAGCCATGGACGAAGGGCATGTGGTGCGCGGCCTCCAACTGGATCGCCTTCAGCGGATACCGGCGGGCCAGATCGCCGGCCAGGGCGCACACGTAGGCGCGGGCCGCTGGTTGGGCTGGGCAGAGATAGGTGATCGCGGGGTCGCCAAAGGCGTTCACCGGCGCATACTCAGGGTAGGTGCTGCCTAACCGCGTATTGTGCAGACACACCGTCCAGGCAATGACCTCCAGCCCAGCCCGCTCGGCTCCTTGACATAAGTCAGCCAGCACATCCTGTTCGAGTGCCAGCTTTCCGACATGCGGCTGGATGGGGGAGTCGGCGAAGGCCGTCGGATCGGGCCGGAAATAGAGCGACCCATCCTCGGGATAGTAGACCTTTCGCCGCGGATTGTGCGGGAGAATCAGTTTGGCCGCGTGGTAGCTGGCGGCCAGGCTGATCGTATCCATCCCAAGCTGCTCGCGCGCGTTGCGGCAGAACACATCGACGGACTCGTCGACCACGTCCCAGGGGTAGGCGTACACCGAAGCGTAGAAGCTCCCCATTATTGGCGCAGCGCCCCTTCCATCAGGCCCTTCATGAACCACTTTTGCAGGATGACAAAGAAGACGATGGGGGCGGAAATCATCACGCTAAAGACGGCGGCAATGCGCGGCCACTCCCAGATACCGGTACCGGCGGCGGCCTGAAACATCGCGATCGTCAGGGTCTGGGAACTAATGGTGCTGGTCAGGGTGAAGACGAGCAGGAATTCTCCCCACAAGGCGATGAAGTTGAGCATGGCGACCACGATCAGCCCGTTCGCGCAGAGCGGCATCGCGATTTGCAGGAAGGTGCGGAAGGGATTACAGCCATCCACGCGCGCCGCCTCAAGCAATTCCTTGGGCAGGGCGCGGAAGACGCCGGTCATAATGAAGGTGCTGACCACCAGATTGATCGCGATATAGGGCAGAATCAGCCCAATCAGCGTATCCAGCAAATTGAGCTGGGCGGTGACCTGGTAAATACCAATCACCGAGGTGATCTGGGTGGGGAAGAAGAGCGAGGCCGCCAGAACAGTCAAGAGGATGCGGCGGCCGGGGAAGCTCAGCCAGACCAGGGCGTACCCGGCCAGGCTGGAGGTGACCATGACGCCAATCAGGCCGCCAGTGGTCACGATCACGCTGTTGATGAAATAATGCGGCAGGTCGGGGATATTGTTGAAGGCGTAGCTGTAGGCGTCTAAGGTGGGGTGGACCGGGAAAAACTTGATCGGTACATCATAGGCTTCGCTGACCGGCTTGAGCGACATACTGATCACCCAGATGATCGGCAGCAGGGCCACGATGCAGAAAAAGATCAGCACCAGGTGGCGCACCGCCACGCCCGCCGGCAGGCGACCTCGCCTGCCCTGGTCCCGGCTTCGGGTGACGCTCGACGGGAGATTCGATTCGATCGACATCAGCGGGTCTCCGGATCGGGGCGAAGGAAAAAGTAGAGGACCAGGGCAAAGGCCAGCATGATGATCGCTCCGAGCCAGCCGATCGCCGCCGCGTGCCCCATCGGCATGGCGTTCTGAAACGCCAGGTTATACATGTAGACGGTCCAGGGGCGGAACGGATCGTGCCCCATGATCAGGTACTCAACCAGTACGCCCATGGCGGTGCTGAGACGCAAAATCAGAATGATCAGGAGCATAGGCTTGAGCAAAGGCAGGCTAATCCGCCAGGCTATCTGCCATTCCGACGCCCCATCGATCCGCGCCGCTTCATAGAGGTCGTTTGAGATGCCCGAGAGACCGACCATGAAGAAGATCGTGTGATAGCCCAGTCCCCACCACCACTCCATAAAGGCGATACAGGGGATAACCAGGGCATCATTGCCCAACCAAGTTGGGGGAGTGTTCCAACTGCCTAGATGCAGCCCACCAATTAGGATCAAGTTCAATAAGCCCTGGGTGGGTCCATAGATCCAATTCCAGAGGATGAAGACCAGCGGGCCTGGGATCAGGG
>JANWHO010000249.1 GCA_025450375.1 Chloroflexota bacterium | reverse complement strand
TCTGGATGAGCCCACCACCGGGCTCGACCCGCATAGCCGGAACGCGATGTGGGAGATCATCCGCCAGCTGGTGCGGGAGGGCACGACCCTCCTGCTGACTACCCAATATCTGGAGGAGGCCGATCAGTTGGCGGACCAGATCGCCGTGATCGACACCGGCACGGTGGTTGCCCAGGGCTCACCGGACGATCTCAAACGCCAACTTGGGGGCGAGCGGTTCGACATCATCACCGGCAACCCGGCTGCCTTCGAGCAGGCCGTCCGCTTGCTGGGCGCCCGCGCCCTCCAGACCGATCGCGACACCTGGACCCTCAGCCTGCGGGCCGATGAAGGTTTCCAAAAACTCTATGACACGCTCGGCGAGTTGCAGCGGGCGCATATCGAGATCGCCGGCTTCTCGTTGCACCGGCCAACCCTTGACGATGTGTTCTTGCGCCTTACCCAGCGCGCCGCTGGTGATGAGCTGAAAGGAAACGAATAGTCGTGGCAACGATCATGCCGTCCATGGAGGGTATCCAACCGCTCCGGCGTTCACGAGCGTTCTGGGTGATCAGCGATACCTGGGTGCTGATCCAGCGCAGCTTGTTGCACATCAAGGAGGATCCGGAACAGTTACTCTCGTTGTCCTTGCAACCGATCATGTTCGTCGTGCTTTTCCGCTATGTCTTCGGTGGCGCGATCAATACCGGCGGGGTGAGTTACGCGAACTTCCTGATGGCCGGCATCTTCGTCCAGACCGCCGCTTTTGGTTCGACCACCACTGGGGTCGGTCTGGCCACGGACCTACGGCGGGGTATCGTCGACCGATTCCGCTCCCTGCCCATCGTGCAAACGGCGGTACTGACCGGCCATGTCGCGGCCGATTTGATTCGGAGCCTCCTGGCCCTGGCGGTGATGATCGTCACCGGCCTTCTCGTGGGCTTCCGTCCGACCGCCGGACCCCTGGCCTGGCTGGCCTGCGTCGGCTTGCTCCTCTTGCTTACCTTCGCCCTTTCCTGGGTGTCGGCGATCGTCGGCTTGATGGGAAAGAGTATCGAGTTCGTCCAGCAAGCCAGCTTTATCTGGCTGTTCCCCTTCACCTTTGCCAGCAGCGCCTTCGTGCCGACGCAGTCCATGCCGGGCTGGCTCCGTGGGTTCGCCGATAACCAGCCGATCACGCACTACGTGGACGCCGTGCGCAGCCTGCTTCTAGGACAGCCAGTGGGGAACCATGGTTGGCTGGCCGCGGTCTGGGGCATTGGCATTCTGGTCATCGCGATCCCGGTGGCCAGCTATCAGTTCCGCCATCAGACCGCCCAGTGAGCCGCCAATTTCAGATCACGTTGGGGTCAAGCGCCTCTCCAAGCACCGCGTCCAGGGTCAGGGCATGGCCTTCTTGCCATGCCTGGTCAAACTCCCGGTCACCCAGAGCGGCACGCAGCCGGGTCACCTCCGCCTCCTGGTTTCCGTCCTCGGGCGGCGGCGGACGGTGACCGGGAGGACGGATGGCCGCTGCCATGCCCAATAATCGCGCCCCACGCCGGGGCCGCTCTCGGTCCGCGGCCAGGCCGGCCAGCCCCACCAGGGCGGTGGCGATGGCCTGGCGCTCACCGATCGCGTGGGCAAGGCTGATGCCCTCCCGGAAGGCCGCCGCCGACTGCTCGGGCTGGTCAAGCGCGCGGGCCGCGAAACCGGCGAGGATGAGGCAATCGGTGGCACCCTGCCTATCACCCAGGCTTCGGCGCAAGGCAAGGCTCTCGGTTGAATAGGCGATCGCCTGCTCGGGCTTCCTCTGCCGCCAGGTAACCACGCTGAGATTATGCAAAATATAGGCAACACCCCATGTATCGCGCTCCTCGCGACGGATGATCAGGCTCTCGTGATAGAGTGTGTTCGCTAGGTCCAGATCTCCCTGCAAGCGAGCGACGGTGCCTCGATTATTGAGCGTCACCGCGATGCCAACCCGATCCCCCAGTTGGCGATACACCTCGAGGCTCTGGTCATAGCGCTCAACCGCTAGGGTAAACTGCCCCTGATTGCGGGCAATGCTTCCCAGTGTATTCAAGACATCGGCCAGGTGCGGTAGATCGTTCAACTCACGGCACAGCACCAGGCACTCCTCGCACCGCGCGGCCCCGAGCACCATATCTCCCATTTGGTTGGCCAGTAAACCAGCGACCCGTAGGGCATCGGCACGAAGTGGCGGGGTCATCGGGCTTGGGAGAGCCAAGAGCTCCTCCACCCACCGCCTGCCCTCGCCAAGATAGCCGTGAATCACCCACAGTTGCCATATGCACATAATCAGTAGCACCCCAAGCTCAACCTCTCCCTGATCACGAGCCCAACCCAGAGCCCCCCGCACGTTGTCGTGCTCGCGCTCCCAGCGCCCTAGCCAGGCGCCGCGGTCGGCCGCCAGGGAAAATGAATCCGCTTCCCCTCGCGCCAGGAAGTAGAGGGCATGCGCTCGGCGCGCTTCTCCGGTCTCGCCCTGGACGGCAAGCTGTTCACGCGCGTATTCGTGCAGGGTCTCCAGCATCATCAATCGCGGCTCGCCATGCAGCTCCCTCTGGGTGAGCAGGTTCTTTTCAATCAGCGAGGAGACGCCGTCAAGCACGTCGGAGCCGTCCTCGGAAGCGCACGCCGCCTCGGCCGCTTCCAGGGTACATCCGCCCTGAAAGACGGCGATCCGGCGGAACAACCGTTGCTCCTCGGGGGAAAGCAAGTTGTAGCTCCAGTCGATGGTCGCGCGCATGGTCTGCTGCCGCTGGGGCAGATCACGAGGGCCGCCGCGGAGCACCGCGAGCCGAGATTCCAGGCGGGCCAGCAGCGCCGTGGGCGGCAGCAGGGCCACCCGAGCCGCCGCCAGTTCGATAGCCAGGGGCAGCCCATCTACCCGCCGGCAGATCTCCACCACCGCTTCCGCCTGGTCCGCGCTCAGGGCGCGGAAAAAGTTGGGCTGCACCGCGCACGCCCGCGCCACGAACAGGCGGGTCGCCGCGAAGCCGGCCAGAGCCTCCAACGGCAAGCGCCGAACGGCCGCCGGAACCGCCAGGGGCGGCACCTGAAACTGTTGTTCACCGCGGACCCTCAGGGCGATCCGGCTGGTAGCCAGCACCACCAGGCGCGGGCAATGGGACAGCAGATCGCTGATCAGGGACGCGGCGTCCACCACCTGCTCGAAATTGTCGAGCACCAGCAGCGCATGCCGATCGCGCAGGAGGGCCACCAGCCCGTCGCGCGCGCTTTGCGTCCCCGCCGGCCGGGCGTCCAACGCCTGGGCGATTGTCGTAACCACCAGCCCCGGATCGCGGACGTCGCTCAGGTCTACCCAGGCAATGCCGTCTTCAAAGGCGTCCCGCAGCCCGGTCGCGACCTGCAAGGACAGCCGGGTCTTCCCCACTCCCCCAGGCCCGGTAAGGGTCAACAGACGGGTACCGCTCCCCGCCAGAGTGCTCCGCAGGGTATCGGCCAGCAGCACTTCTTCCTGCTCCCGTCCGATCAGCGGCGTGGGCGGCACGGGGAGTAGAGTGCCGCCCGCCGGAGCCGCGGATGGAGTAGCCGCGGGGACCGGGAGATCGGCGGGTGCCGACGCATCTTCGCCCCCGATGGCGACCGCGATAAAGCGCGACCGTTCGCTCTCGACCAAGGCAAGTGCGTCGGCCAACAAAGTCACGGTATCGGGGCGGGGAGCGGTCCGTCTCCCCCGCTCCAGGGCCGCGATAGCGGCGGCGCTGAGACGCGCTCTTTCGGCCAGCGCCTCCTGCGACAGCCCCGCCGCCAGTCTATGCCGGCGTAGCAGGGCGCCGAAGGTTGTCGCCCCCGACTCGGTAAGTCCCGCCATGCTCCACCCTTCCTTGCGCTCCACCCTTCCTTGCGTGCTCCAAGTGTACTATACGATCGGGAATGGACAGAGGTGCGGGATAGTTATGTGCATGACGTGAGGGCGGGGGAGTAGATGCCAATTGATAACGCGCTCTATAACCTGCCTGGGGACATCTGGTGGGATGACGCGCGTCCCCTCGCCACCCTCCGCACCATGGTCAATCCTGGCCGCGTCCCCTACTTCCGCCAGGTGCTGCTGAGCCGACTGGATCTCGATCCGCATGGTACGCGCGTCCTCGAGGTCGGCTGCGGCGGCGGACTCCTGGCCGAGGAGATCGCCGGCCTCGGTTTCTCCGTCACCGGCATCGATCCGTCCGAGCCTTCCCTGGCCATCGCCCGCGCCCACGCCGCCCGTTCCGGGTTCAATATCGACTATCGGACGGGGGTTGGCGAGCGGATTCCCTTTCCCGACTCTTCCTTCCCCGTGGTTCTGTGCTGTGATGTATTGGAGCATGTGCAAGATCTCGACGTGGTGATCGCGGAGATTGCCCGCGTGCTCGCGCCAGGTGGAGTGTTTCTCTACGATACGATCAACCGCACCTTGATTAGCAAGCTGATTGTGATCAAGGTGACGCAGGAATGGCGGGCCACCCGCTTCGTCCCCCCCGATCTGCACGACTGGCGCCTGTTTATCAAACCGGCGGAGATGCAAGTCGCGCTGAAAAGGCATGGCTTGACCAACATCGAGACCACCGGACTGATGCCCGCCGCCGGCCCCCTCACCGTGCTGCGGGCGGCGCTCGGGTTTCGGAACGGGAAACTGAACTTCGGGCAACTGGGGCGCCGACTCGCCTTCCGCCGCACCCGCTTGCTGGCCTGCTCCTATATGGGATACGCCCGTAAACCAGTACTTTCCACCCAGCCAGATCCATCGAATAGCCCTGGCGCCGAGATCGAATTAGCGTGATCATGGAGATGGGCCGACCGCCGGTGAAGCGGTGGCCCGGCAGGGCACTGGTGAAGGGCAGCATGGCGGCACACGACAAAACCTCCAGCGCGCTGAAGGCATCAGCCATCTCAGCGCCTCCGTCCGAGCAACCGGACGCGGCCACCGCGTATCCAGAAGCCGCGCCAGAGCCTCGCAACTACGCCTATCGCGGATCCCTGGTGTGGAAGCTGAACTACTTCTGGCTGGCGGTGATCGTGGCCATCCTGGTGGGAGGAAACGTAGCCGCGAGCGGTCACTACCGTGACCTGTGGTCCTCCTGGCGGGGCACGGTGATGATCGTCCTTTCCTTGACCATGGTTGGCTGGTATCTGGCGCTCGTCACCGGCAGTTTGCAAAGGGGCTGCCCATGGCCGTTGCCGAGGCGCGTCTGGCGAATCTGGTTAGGGTCCGGGTTCGCGATTACGGGGGGATTGCTGGCGCTCGACCAGGGCTTTGTCGGCCTCACCTACGCACTGATAGGATGCAGCCTGGTCGTGCCGCTCCGAGAGTCGTGGCTCCCAGTCAGCGTTGCCATCGCGATGTCCGGGTGGGGCCAGGGGATCAGCCTGCCGTCCGGCGCGGGGCATTCCTGGGGCGACACGCTGGGATCAGTCGGGAACATTGCTCTGAGCCTGGGCATTGTGTTTGCCTTCAGCGCCCTGTTCAGGGAGCGGCTCCAGCGTGAGATGCTGTTCCGCCAATTGAGCCGGACACACCAGCAGTTGCGGGCAACGGCGGCGCTGGAGGCAGACATGGCTACCCTGCGCGAACGGAACCGGCTCGCCCGCGAGATGCACGACAGCCTCGGCCATGCCCTGGTCTCGATCGCGATCAAACTGGAGGCGGCCCGGCTCCTCAACGCGGTGGACACGTCACGGGCCAACACGGAACTGGAGGAGACGGCCGCCCTGGTGCGCTCCACCATGACCGACTTGCGCCACTCCTTAGCGGGTATGCGGCCCGCGGTCCTGGAGGAGCAATCGCTGAACGTCGCCCTCGCAAATCTGGCCCACGAAATGGGCCGGAGGACGGGCACAAAGGTCGCATGTCTGGTGGACGAAGACGCGGCCCGTGACCGCTGCCTGCAAGAGACGCTGTTTCGGGTAGGGCAGGAGGCGCTGACCAACGTGGCAAAACACGCGCGGGCCCGGAACGCCACGATCTCCCTGACCAATCGCGACGGCGCCGTCATCCTGGAGGTGAGTGACGATGGAATCGGCCTGGGAGCGGCGAAAAATGGCGGGACCGCGCGCTTCGGGGTCCGCGGCATGCGCGAGCGGGTGGAGGCGGCGGGCGGGATGTTGACCCTGGGTCCAG
>JANWHO010000248.1 GCA_025450375.1 Chloroflexota bacterium | reverse complement strand
CAAGCGGACTATCGGCATTCCCAAGG
The DNA here is from genome assembly GCA_025450375.1 of Chloroflexota bacterium. The sequence goes on along the minus strand of JANWHO010000248.1, from coordinate 5,869 downwards.
GCGCCCGCATGCCCAAGGGCACGAGGCTGCCTGAAGCGGCCAATCGGCGCCAGGCCGCCAACCGGCTGGCCAAGACGCACGTGCGAGTGGCGAGCATTCGCTCCGACTTCACCCACAAGCTGACCACGAGACTCTGCCGCGAGAACCAAACGCTGGGCATCGAGGACTTGCTCGTCGCCGGGATGCTGACGAACCATCACCTGGCCCGCGCGATCAGCGACGTGGGCTTTGGTGAGATCCGCCGCCAACTGGCCTACAAGGCCGAGCGGTACGGCACGGCCCTCGTGGTGGCGGATCGCTGGTATCCCTCGACCAAAACGTGCTCGGTCTGTGGGACGAAGTGTCCGGCTATGGACCTCTCGACTCGGATCTGGCGGTGCGCGGACTGCAAGACTCTCCATGACCGCGACCAAAACGCGGCGCGGAACCTCCAACGGCTGGCCACCGAGACGGCTCTACCCGTGGCGAACCGCACGGTAACGGACGGTACTCCCCAGCGCGTTCGCTGGCAGGAGGCGGGAAAGTCACGCCCGTCAGACATGAAGACCCACTGCGGCCTTCAGGGCGGGAAATGAGATGCGCGCACGTTTGCACACATTTCTGATAGCAGTAGAAGCCAAACCGTGATCCAAAAGGTACTGATCGCCAACCGCGGGGAAGTCGCGCTCCGCATTATTCGCGCCTGCCGCGATCTGGGAGTGCGGACGGTGCTGGCCCACTCCGACGTCGATCGGGCCTCGTTGCCGGCCCAACTGGCGGACGAGACGGTGTGTATCGGACCCGCCCCTCCCGCCAAGAGCTATCTCAACATCCCCAACCTGATCACCGCCGCCCTGATGAAGGAGTGCGACGCTATCCACCCCGGCACCGGGTTCCTGGCCGAGAATGAGTACTTCGCCGAGGTCTGCGAGAAGGTCGACCTTATCTTTATCGGCCCTCCCGCGCGGGTGATCGGGACCATGAGCAACAAGGCGCAGGCCCGGCAGGAAATGCGCCGGGTCGGGCTTGAGGTGTTGCCGGGGAGTGATGCTCCCCTCCGCGGCCTGGAGGACGCCCAGACTCTGGCGGCGGCGATCGGTTTTCCGGTCATCCTCAAGGCCGTGGCCGGGGGCGGCGGACGCGGCATCCGGGTGGCCGTTGATGAGGCGAGCTTGTCCCTGGAGTTTATGACCGCCCAGGCGGAGGCCCTGGCCGCCTTTGGCAATGGCGCCCTGTATCTGGAGAAGTATCTGGCCCGTTGCCGCCATGTGGAAATCCAGTTGATGGCCGACCGGCATGGAAACGTGATCCACCTGGGCGACCGGGAATGTTCGCTGCAGCGCCGCCACCAGAAAGTGGTGGAGGAAGGGCCCAGCGTGCTCAGTGTCAAGGAGCGCGAGAAGCTGGGGCGGCTGGCGGCCAAGGGAGCGGCTCGCATCGGGTATGTCAATGCCGGCACCCTGGAGTTTTTGTGGGCCGATGGGCATGCGTACTTCAGCGAGATGAATACCCGCATTCAGGTGGAGCACGGAGTGACCGAACTGTTGACCGGAGTGGACCTGGTGAAAGAGCAGATTCTGGTCGCGGCGGGCGAACGCTTGAGTCTCAAGCAGGAGGATGTTACGCTGCGAGGGCATGCGATTGAGTGCCGAATCACGGCTGAGAGCGCCGAGGATGATTTTCAGCCACGCTTTGGGACGGTCAGCGAATACCTGGCGCCGGGAGGGCCGGGGGTAAGGGTGGAATCGCATCTCTATGCGGGGTATGCTGTTCCGGTGTATTATGATTCGCTGCTGGCCAAATTATTAACCTGGGGGAAGGATCGCCCGGAAGCGATCGCCCGCATGGATCGGGCCCTGGCTGAATATCGCATCGAAGGGGTGACGACCTTGATCCCATTTCAGCGCCGGATCATGGCGGATCCTCATTTTCGCACTGGTGACGTGCATACCCGGTATCTTGAAACCATGTTGGCGGCCGACCGAGAACGGAAGGTCGAGGAGGCGCGGGAGAGTTGATCAGCGAAGCGACAACGGGCACCATCCGGATCGCGCCCGAGGTGTTGGCCACCATCGTGCAATTGACCGCCCGCTCGGTCAACGGCATCCGAGCCATGGCCGAGACCCCTCATCGCCGGCTGCTCAATCGCCCGACCCCGGAAGCGACCCGTGGGGTTCTGGTGCGGGTGCGGGATAATGCCGTGCAAGCCAATCTCTACGTGGTGGTAGCCCACGGGGCGAACATGGTGGCGGTGGGCAACCAGGTCCAGCAAGCAGTGGTGCAGGCGGTACATGAGATGCTCGGCATGACGGTCCGCGGCATCAATGTGTACATCCAGGGAGTCGAATAATGGCCGCCAGCCGGCATCTGGGCCGCGTCGTTGCTTTCCAGGCTCTCTATGAGATTGACGCGGTCGACCATGACCCGCAAGAGGTGGTGACCCGTTGGGCATCGGAGCGGGAGGCGAGCGCGTCGGTGATTACCTTTGCCCGCGAGTTAGTGCGTGGTGTCTTGCAAGAACGCGAAGAACTAGATACCCTGCTGCAAGGGTCCGCGCCAATGTTTCCCGTCGCGCGGATCGCGCCGGTGGATCGCGCGGTGTTGCGTTTGGCGATTTTCGAATTGCTGCATGTGCCGGCGACGCCGCCAAAAGTGGTCATCAATGAGGCGGTGGAGTTGGCCAAGCAGTTTGGCGGCGATAATTCCAGTCGTTTTGTCAACGGGGTTCTGGGGGATGTGCTGGACCGGCGCGGGGCAACCCCGGCGGCATCCGGCGGCCATGAGTAAGATTCTGGAGGAGTAGAGACTGTGTCAGACGCCCAAGCAATTGAGGATCGGTTGCGGCCCATCATCGCCGAGCAGCTCGGAGTCGAAGAGGCCCAGGTGGTGCCCAGCGCCAGCTTCCAGGAAGACCTGAACGCCGACTCTCTCGACCTGGTCGAATTGATCATGTCGTTGGAGGAGGAGTTTAAGCTGGAAATCTCCGACGAGGATGCCGAGGGGATTAAAACCGTGGGCGACGCCATCGAGTACATCCAGGAGCATACGGATTAGGCGGCCCGGCGCGGTTCGAACCGTATCGGGCCATGGGTGGGGGAAGTAGGTAGCGGGCATGTCCATGTTCAGCTCCTACGGGCGGCGGGCGATCGCTCTTGGCGCGCGCGCGCCGCTCCCCGTGGCCGCGACTCGCCGCCCGCCCGTGCCCTGGAAGGCGCGGGATGCCTTCGCCATCCTGGCCGCTGGGCTGGCCTTCTTGCTCGGCTCGTTGATCGTCACCCTTGGCCTGTTCGAGCTACAATCCGCCGATGCCCACGACACGAATACCAAGGACACGATCAGCGCCGTCGTCCTGTTGGGGTTCTATCTCTTTCTTCTCTGGCTGATCTGGATGCTGATCGTGAAGCGCTATCGCTCCGATTGGCGTGCCCTGGGGCTTCGCGCGGTCGGCTGGCAATGGGTAGCGGGGGTTCCGCTCGTTTTCGCCTTCCTGACCTTCATGTGGGTAATCATGTATCGGGGCATGGTCGCGGTGCTGGGCCCCACGGTGCAGTGGCCGAAGGTGCTGACCTCCACCACGGTGGATTCGGTCCACCAGCCGATCCTGGACGCGGTGATCATCCTGACCGGCGTGGTGCTCACGCCGCTGGTCGAGGAACTACTGTTCCGCGGCGTTCTGTACCAGGCATTTCGCCGGACCATGCCGATGGGCGCGGCCGCCCTGGTCGGTTCGATGATCTTCGCCGGCATGCACTTCACCCTTGCCCTGTTCATTCCGCTCACCGTCATGGGATACGTGCTGTCCTGGCTCTATGAGCGGAGCGGGTCGCTGATCCCTGGGATGCTCGTCCACGCATGTAACAACGGGATTATCCTGGTGATCATCGCCGGCAGCCAGACCGTTCAGTAGGGATGAGAAAGTGGGGCGCGTGGCTCGCCTGCGCCCCACTCTTGCTGGTCACCGGTTGCGGCGCCCAATCCGCCGCCTCGCCCGTCCCGACGTCAATCGCCGCCACGCCGACCATGGCCGGCGTTCCCTCGGGCGACCCCTTGGGGAGCGGGGTGGATGGGGTACGGGTCTATAGCGAGCCGCATAAAGGGACACGGTGGCTGACGCGCCCGATCCGCGCCGCCGCCCGCACCCTCGACCTCACCATGTATATCCTGACCAACAAGACGATCATTCATGATCTGGAGTACGCGAACGCCAAAGGGGTCAGGGTAAGGGTGATTCTGGAGCACTATCCCTTCGGCACCGGCAGCGGCCCCGGCACCAACCAATCGGCCTACGATCAGCTCGATGCCGCCGGTATCCCCGTCCACTGGGCCAGCCGCCGCTACGCGCTCACCCACGAGAAAAGTATGGTGATCGACGGCGCCACCGCCTATATCCTCACCCTCAACTTCTCCGCCTCGGCCTTCAGCAAGAACCGCGAGTTCGGCATCGTGGACCAGAACCCAGCCGACGTGAACACCACGGAGGCTATCTTCAACGCCGACTGGGTCGGCAAACCCTATGTCAACCACGACCCCAACCTCATTCTCAGCCCAGTGGATAGCAGAGCGAAGCTGGAGACTCTGATTGGCCGCGCCCATCATACGGTCGAGGTCTACGCCGAGGAGGTGCAAGATTCCGGCCTGGAAGCCGCGCTGATCGCCGCCGCGAAGCGGGGAGTGAAGGTGCGCCTGATCAGCAACGCCGGCGACCGGAGCAACACACGAGGGATCGCCCGCATCAAGGCAGCCGGAGTAGCCGTCCACCTGGTCAAGAAGCCGTATATCCACGCGAAGCTGATCCTGGTGGACAACCGCTGGGCCTTCGTGGGTAGCGAGAACATCTCCGCCGCCTCCCTGGACCGGAACCGCGAGTTAGGAGTGCTGGTGCGTGATGCCGGCGCGCTCTCCCTGCTCGGCGCCACGTTTAACACGGATTGGGGATCGTAGCTCCATGCCCAAACGAATTAAACTACTAGAGATCACCAATAGCCTTGCCGATATTCTGGACTTTCCCAATGAAGGCGAGGAAGCGGCCTTCTATCGCCAAGCTGGCACAAGATCTCGAAACGGCTGTCGCGGGTCTGACCTGATCTTATGTCCGCGCGGCGACCACGTACCTCCGGCCTCGTAGGTACGCTATCGATCACCAAGGAGCGCCGCATGTTCGCGGAGATGATACCAACCGGCCTGGGAGAATCCTCGGCTCATGGTTTGGTGGTGCATAGGTACTCCAGCAGATCCCAAGGATGCGCGATTCGCAGCCCTGTGCGGATGGCGAGAGCGGATCCCCAATGCGCGGTATTCGTCGAGAGTACCCAGTCCGGTTTAGCCTCTATTGCGCAAATTGCCGCTCGGAGATCGTTTATATGGCGCAAAACGGGTAACACCCGCGGCGTATAGCGGAGAATAGTCTCCGCCGTCGGTGCCGGAACGCGCTCAATTCGGACTCGATCCAGCCATCCGTGATAGGCGGAAAGATGGTCCCGCACTCCAGCCGTCGTCAACTGCATCGTTTTGCGTGTTAATGCACCACGGATTTCCCGATCGATCAAGTCCGAGAGCACGATGGTGAAAAATGACTGCCGCGTGGCTAGAATGAGTAGTGCTTTGGATGCTCCCCAAGCATTTGAGCAGCCATCGATCACGACGCCCGCATCAAGGAACACCCGAAGCGGTACCGGCGCCAACTTCACGGGTAGTGGCGACATTTACTCGTGATAGAGCGCGGCGTGCATACGGCGTAACTCATTCACGAACGCATCGCCAAGATCTTGGCGCAGCATCTCTTCCTGGATCGTCGGCAACTCATCAATCAGATCTTGCGCCGTAAGGCCGGCTTCTTCCAGGGCACGAGCCGCACTATTCATCAATGCCGTAAGCGCGGCATCACTATTCT
>JANWHO010000247.1 GCA_025450375.1 Chloroflexota bacterium | reverse complement strand
TGGCGGCGCGCAACGACACATTCGTGGAAATCTCCGCGCGCCGCGGTCACTGCCTCAGCAATGGACTGGTGGTGCAACAGTGCCTGGCCGCGGGCGCCCGATTATTGGTGGATTCGGATGGTCATTCGCCCGGAGATTTGCTCACCGAGGCGCGGGCCCGTTCCGTGGCGCTCGGGGCAGGGGTTCCGGAGTCGCTTCTGGAGCAGGTGCTGATCACCAATCCGCAACAGCTTCTGGCACGAGTGCGGCGATGAGTCTACCAGTGCCCGAGCGGCCGTTCGTGGCCTCCCTGACCGCCCGCCGGGCGAGCCACGGTTGCCTGTGCATTGGGCTCGACCCGGAGCCCAGTGCCCTTCCCTCGGGATACAGGGGGCCGGAGGGAGCGGCGCGCTTTTGCCGGGAGATTATCCAGGCAACGGCGGATCTGGTCCTTGCCTACAAGCCGAATCTGGCCTTTTTCGAGCGATGGGGCGCCGAAGGGGTGGCCGCCCTGGCCGAGGTGGTGGCGGCGGTGCCGGATGGGATCCCGGTGATCGCGGATGGCAAGCGGGGCGATATCGGCAATACGAGCCGCGCCTATGCCGAGGGGCTTTACGAGGCGTTGGGAGCAAATGCTTGCACGGTAAGCCCTTATCTCGGCCCGGACGCGGTGGCGCCCCTTCTCGAACACCCCCAGGGCTTTGCTTTCGTGCTGTGCCGCACCTCCAATCCGGGAGCGGGCGCCCTGCAAGACCTCCTGGTGGAGGGAGAACCACTCTATGTTCGCGTTCTGCGCCTCTTCGCGCCGTGGCTGGAAGGCGGACAGGCCGGGCTGGTGATCGGAGCCCGTGAGCGCGGCGCCTTTGCCTGGGCCGCCAAGCTGGCTCCGCGTGCCCCCATCCTGGTGCCGGGTATCGGGGCTCAGGGAGGAACGGTGGAGGAACTGGCGGCGGCGCTGTCTCCGGATCAAAGGCGTCGAGTAGTGGTCAGCGCCAGCCGATCAGTCATTCACGCCAGCCAGGGCGCCGATTTTGCCTCGGCCGCGCGGGCTGCCGCCATCGATCTTCGCGGGCGCCTCGACCCAGTATTGACCAGGGTGGAGGAGGCGGATGGCAACTCAGCCGTTTGACTTTCACATCGGCGACCGGCTGCGGCTGCGGAAGCCTCACCCCTGTGGTGGCTATGAGTGGGACGTCTATCGCCTGGGGGCGGATATCGGAATCCGCTGCGTGACCTGCCAACGCCACGTGTTCCTGGAACGGCGAACCCTGGAGAAGCGGGTGAAAAAGGTGCTGGCGCGCGGGGAGGTGACCCCACTTCCCGGTGGCGGCTTGAATCCACCGGGCGGCGAGTAGCCCAGGATCGCCTATCCTTGCTGCTGACGTCCCGTGTGGCCGCGACGACGTTCAATGACGCGGAGGCGAACGAGCGCCCGTTGCAGCGCCGCGGCGGCGGCCGCTTGGTCCACGGAGGTGCCCTTTTCGGCCATGAACTGCTGCGCGCGCCTTTTGGCTTCCTCGGCCCGCGTCGCGTCGAGATCCTCGGCCCGCTCCGCCGAGTCGGCGAGAATTATCACCTCGCTGCCCTGGTCGATGTTGCGTACCTCGAGAAATCCGCCTCCGACCGCGAACAATTGCTCCTCCTGACCCCTCCGGACCCGCAATTCACCGGGTTTGAGCGTGGTGATCAGGGGAATGTGCCGGGGCAGGATGCCGATCTCCCCGGCCCCGCCGGGGGCGATCACCATATCGGCTTGCTCGTCCACCACCTTTTGTTCGGCGGTGACCAGCTTTACATTCAGGGTGGGCATTAAGCACGTTCCTCATCACTATCGACGTAGATGTCCGTGGGCCCGATGCGAGGGTGGTCGGACGCGTGCCGGCCACCCTTACCAGGGGCCCTTACGATGCCTTGGTCCGTTTCTCGGCCGCCTCGCGGGCCTGATCAATGGTGCCCACCATATAGAAGTCACCCTCGACCAGGTCGTCGTGCTTCCCTTCAAGAATTTCCTTGAAGCCGCGGACGGTTTCCTTGAGCGGCACGTCTACCCCTGGCCGGCCGGTGAACACTTCCCCAACGTAGAACGGCTGAGTGAGGAAGCGCTGAATCTTGCGGGCCCGGGCGACCGTTTGCTTATCGTCCTCGGAGAGCTCATCGACGCCGAGAATGGCAATAATGTCTTGCAACTCACGGTAACGCTGGAGCACCCGTTGTACCCCACGGGCGACGTCGTAGTGATCCTGGCCCACGACCCGAGGGTCGAGGATGGTGGAGAACGAGGCCAGAGGGTCCACGGCGGGGAAAAGCGCCTGCTCGGACAGGCTGCGTTCCAGGTTGATCGTGGAGTCCAGGTGCGCGAACGCGGTGGCCGGCGCCGGATCGGTGTAGTCGTCCGCCGGCACGTAGATCGCCTGGACCGAGGTGATCGAGCCTTTGCGGGTCGAGGTGATGCGTTCCTGCAGGATGCCCATCTCCTCGCCCAGGGTGGGTGAGTAGCCCACCGCGGAGGGGATACGTCCGAGCAGAGCGGACACTTCGGTACCCGCCTGGGTGAAGCGGAAGATGTTGTCGATGAACAGAAGCACGTCCTGGCCGGCGACATCGCGGAAGTATTCGGCCATGGTCAGGCCGCTCAGGCCGACCCGCATGCGGGCGCCCGGCGGCTCGTTCATCTGGCCGAAGACCAGGGCCACGCTGCCGATCACCTTTGACTCGATCATTTCGTTCCAGAGGTCATTTCCCTCGCGGGTGCGCTCGCCCACCCCGGCGAACACGGAGTAGCCGCTATGCACGGTGGCGACGTTGTGGATCAACTCCTGGATGATCACGGTCTTGCCCACCCCGGCGCCGCCGAACACCCCAACCTTCCCGCCCTTCCGGAACGGAGCGATAAGGTCGATGACCTTGATCCCGGTGGGGAACACCTGGGTCTCCGATGCCTGATCCTCGAACCTGGGGGCGTCGCGGTGAATCGACCAGCGCTCGGTGTCGGCGGGGATGGCCTCACCGTTATCCACTGGGTCGCCCAGGACATTGAAGATCCGCCCCAATGTGGCCTTGCCGACTGGCACCGAGATGGGCCCGCCGGTGTTGCGCACGCGCATGCCGCGCCTCAGCCCCTCAGTCGGGGTAATCGAGACGCAGCGGACCCAGTTATTGCCCATCCCCTGAGCAACCTCAAGGACGAGCCGAGGCACGCTGGGCACGCCTTCCGGGAGGGCATCGATGATCTCCAGGGCGAAATTGATTTCGGGTAGGGAACCGGCGGGGAACTCCACGTCCACCACGGGGCCCAGTACCTCGACGATTGTGCCTTCGGCTGTTTTAATCTCTACCGCCATCTGTTGTCTCCCTGTTAGTTGAGGGCCGCGGCCCCGGCCGCGATCTCGGCGATTTCACTGGTGATGCCGGCCTGGCGGGCCTTGTTCAGCGCCATGGTGTATTCCTGCGCCATATCGTTCGCGGCGTCTGTCGCGGCCCGCATGGCGACCATGCGCGCGCTCCATTCGCTCGCTTTGGATTCAAGGAGCGCCTGATAGAGGCGCGTCTCCACGTAGCGCGGCAGGAGATCGGCGAGGACGGCGTTTTCATCTGGCTCATAGAGAAAGTTAGCGGTCGAGGTTTCACCCTCTGGCGGCACCACGGGTAAGAGTTGCTCCATGGTGGATTGCTGGGTCAGAGTGTTGATGAACTTCGTGTAGCCCAGGAGCACCAGATCCACCTGCTCGTCCTCGTAGCTGTCGATCACCAACCGAGCGGCGGCGGTAACATCGGACAGGGTGGGGCGATCGGGGATACCGGTAAACTCCGCCAGGAGCTTGGTGTTGGTCCGCCGCGCGAAGTCACGCGCCTTCCGCCCGATAGCCAGCATCGATTTGGATCCCGGACGGTCGGCCATCTCCCGCGCCACTTTCCGGTGGAGGTTACTGATCAGGGAGCCGCATAGGCCGCGGTCGGGCGTGATCTCCACGATCAAAATCCGTTCCGCCGGACGCTGGACCAGTAAGGGGTGCCGCACCTTCCCGGTTTGAGTGGCGAGTCCGGCCAGAATCTCCCGGAGGGCCTCGGCGTAGGGCCGGGATTCCGTCACCCGTGCCTGGGCTCGCCGCACATGCGACGCCGCCACGAGCTGCATGGCCTTGGTAATTTTGGCGATGTTCTTGACACTGCGTATGCGGCGCCGGATTTCACGAGCTGTTGCCACGTACCGCTTCCCTCCTTTCGATCTATTTCGCGCGACCGCGAGCCGGAAACCCGATCATCCGCCAGCCCGCCGCTGGTGCCTGCCATCTCGGGATGACTAAAACGCTGATGACTGGCGGAACGCCTTGATCGCGTTCTTGAGCTCGTCCTCGCGCTCGGGGCTGATCGCCTGCTTGGTCCGGATTTCCTCCAGGAGATCCGCGTTGTTTTGATCGATGTAGAGGTGAAAGGCCGCCTCGGCCTCGCTCATCTTATCGAGAGGTACGTCATCCAGGTAGCCGTTGACCCCGGCATAGAGGATGGTGACCTGCTTTTCCAGGGTCTGGGGTTGGAACTGCGGTTGCTTGAGCAACTCGGTCATGTGCTGGCCCCGGTTGAGGGTATCGCGGGTCGCCTTGTCCAGATCGGAACCGAATTGGGCAAACGCGGCCAACTCCCTGTATTGGGCCAGATCGAGCTTCAGACGCCCCGCCACCTGTTTCATGGCCTTGGTCTGGGCGCTGCTGCCCACGCGGGAAACGGAGATGCCCACGTTGATGGCGGGCCGGATACCGGCGTAGAACAGATCATTTTCCAGGAAGATCTGGCCATCGGTAATGGAAATGACGTTGGTGGGGATGTAGGCCGAGACATCTCCCTGCTGGGTCTCGATGACCGGGAGGGCGGTCAGCGAGCCGCCGCCATACTGCTCGTTGAGCCGAGCCGCGCGCTCCAGCAGTCGGGAGTGAAGGTAGAATACGTCCCCAGGATATGCCTCGCGGCCAGGAGGGCGACGTAACAGTAGCGACACCTGACGGTACGCCTGCGCGTGCTTGGTCAAGTCATCATAGACCGCGAGAGCGTCTCGTCCCTGCTCCATGAAGTACTCGCCAATGGTGGCGCCTGAATACGGAGCGAGGAATTGCAGGGCCGCCGACTCGGAGGCGCTGGCGTTGACGATGATCGAGTGCTCCATGGCGCCGAGACTCTCAAGCGTGTTGGCCA
>JANWHO010000246.1 GCA_025450375.1 Chloroflexota bacterium | reverse complement strand
GATTGGTGGTGTCGGGCTGGCCCAGGATGGCGATCCCGGCCCCGCTTTCGCTCCGGAACAGCCCTTCCATGGCGGCCTGCTTGGCCGGCTGGTGGTCCGCCACCTGGCGGCCCTCCAGATCGCCACTGGGGAAGAGCTGAAGAGCGGATGCGATGAAACCAACTGCCACCCCAATGGTGCAGAACATCTGTCCATACTCCACCTGGTGACGGACCAGCAGGTAGTAGGCTCCCAGGCCGGCCAGCACGAAACTGCCGGTGATCACGGAGCCGCCGATCGCGTGCAGATATTCGGGAATAATCCAGGAGTTAAAGAGCACCGCCCAGTAGTCGTGCAAGGCGAACTTGCCGTCCGGCTGGATCGTATAGCCCACCGGGTGCTGCATCCAGGCGTTGGTGGCGATGATGAAGCCGCCCGAGGCCCAGGTGCCCAGCCAGACCAGTACGGCGGAGAGCCAGTGGACGCGCGGGCCAAAGGAGCGCTCGCCGAACAGGAGGATGCCGAGAAAGGCGGACTCCAGGAAGAAGGCGAAGGCGCCCTCCATGGCCAGGGTCTGGGCGATGATCGCGCCCGTGGCGGCGGAGAACCGGGCCCAGTTGGTGCCGAACTGGAACTCCATGGGAATGCCAGTTACCACTCCGACCACAAAGGTGATGGCGAAGATTTTGGCCCAGAATTGCGCGGCGATGTTATATCGGATGTCCCCCTTCCATAGGTAGAGGGTCTTGAAGATCACCAGCATGAGGGCCAGGCTCATGGTGAGTTGGGGGAACAGATAGTGGTAGGTCAGGGTGAAGGCGAACTGGATCCGTGAGGCTATCGTCGCGTCGTCCATGGCGCTTCCTTTCCCATCCTTGATCAGGACGCATCAGCCAGCAGGCTCTCCTGCGCCTCCAACAACTGCCGATAGCAGCCGGGGATCGCGCGTAGCACGGCGTGATTGCCGCGCTGCACGATCCGCCCCTGGTCCAGCACGATAATCTCGTCCATGCGTTCCATCCCCACCAAGCGGTGGGTAATCAGCAGCAAGGCCCGGCCCTCGGCGTGACGGTGAATCTGGTCCAGCAGCGCCGCCTCGGTGAGAGGATCCAGGTTGGCGGTGGGCTCGTCCAGAATGAGAATCGGCGCCTGGCGGAGAAAGGCCCGCGCGATGGTCAGGCGCTGCCGCTCGCCGCCGGAGAGGCGCGCGCCCTGTTCGCCGAGCCAGGTGTCCAGTCCCTCGGGCATGCCGGCTAGCGGATCGGCAAGTTGGGCCTGCTCCAGAGCACCGAGTAGTTCCGCGTCGGTGGCATCCGGGCGGGCCATCCTCAGATTGGCTCGTAGGGTATCGGTAAAGATACTGGTGTCCTGGCTCGCCACCGCGATCCTGCGGCGAAGATCGTCCAGGGCATACTGGCGAATGTCTCGTCCACCCAGCCGTATTACCCCCGAGATGGGATCCCAGAACCGGAGGGCTAGATGGGCCAGGGTACTCTTCCCTGCTCCACTGGGGCCCACCACCGCGATCCGCTTCCCCACCGTGAGCGAGAAGGTTATGTCGTGTAGAACTGGGCTACCACCTTCGTAGGCAAAGGAGACGGCCTCGAAGGACAGCTCTGGGCGCGGAGGAATCGGGCGCGGCTCCGCCGGATCCGTGACGGCGGGGATTCCGCTCCCAAGGGCGAGGATTCGCTCGGCCGCCGCCATGGACCGGCCCAGGATCGCGAATGCCTGCCCGAGCGGCTGCACCGCCTCGAAACTCCCCAGCATCAGCAACCCCAGCATCCCCAAATACACCCCATTGATCGTTCCCTGGGCCACCAGCGGGATCGCCAGGATCAGCACCGTCCAGACCGCCAGGCCGGCCACCAGATCGCCCAGCGCGGCTTGCATGCCCTGGATGCGCGCTTGCCGCCGTTCCAGGGCGCCGCTCCGGGCGTCCAGGGCGGTCATGCGCGCGCGGTAGGCGCCGGCCTGGCCAAGGGCCAGCAGATCGGGCATCCCCCGCAGGCCATCCACCAGGCCGCTCTCTCGGTCGGCGCGGGCCGCCACCTGGCGCGAACCGATCCCTCTGGTCAACCTACAACCCAAGAGGGGAATTATGATCCCGGCCGCTAGAAGGAAACAGGCGGCGGCCAGGGCCAGCGTGGGACTGAAGATGGCGAACACGGCCACCGACACTCCGCCCATAGTCATCGCCACCACTACCGGGGCCCAGACGCGCAGGTAAAGAGCTTGCAGATCATCCAGATCGGTGACCAGGCGGGCCAGCAGGTCGCCGCCTCGAGATCGGACCACGATGGCTGGGGCCAGCGGTTCCAGGCGGCTGAATAGCCAGACCCGTAGTTCGGCCAGCAGCGAGAGCGCGACCCGATGGCCGGTGAGCCGCTCGCCGTAACGGACGAAGGCGCGGCTGATCCCCAGGGCTTGCACCAAATAGATGGGGATAGAGAGGGTGATCAAAAGGGGCTTCAGCGCCGCCGCGGCGATCAGATAGGCGGCGACCGCCAACAGGCCCACATTGGCGGCCACCGTGGCGCAACCGAGCAGCAGGGCGATTGCGGTTTGTCGCCGGTAGGGGCGGAGAAAGCCGAGGAGACGTCCGGCGCGGATCATGGTAGTCATACGGTCACCGCTTCCCTGCTCCGTCCCGCCAGGCGCGCATAGAGGCCGCCGCGCTCGATCAGTTCGCGGTGGACGCCGATCTCTACCAGCTTGCCCCGCTCCAGGACCGCGATCTGGTCGGCGGTGGCCACCGTGTTCAGGCGATGGGCCACGATCAGGACCACGCGCCCGGGCATCAGACGCTCCAGGGCAGTCCGGATTATCGCCTCGGTGGCCGGGTCGAGGGCCGAGGTTGGTTCGTCGAGGATCAAGACCGGCGCGTCGCGAATGAAGGCGCGGGCAATCGCGATTCGCTGGGCCTCACCGCCGCTTAGACGCGCCCCTCGCTCGCCAATCACGGTCTCGTATCCAGCGGGCAGCCGTTCGATGAAGTGATCCGCCCCGGCCATGGCCGCCGCCCAGGCCACGTCCTGGGGAGAGGCGCCCTGCCGCCCGAGCGCGATATTCTCCGCGATGCTGCCGGCAAACAGGTGGGGCCGCTGGGGGACGTAGGCCAGATGGGCGCGCCAGTCCTCCACCGGCAAGGCGGCCAGGGGAACCCCGTTGACCGCGATACCGCCTACGGTTGGCTCGATGAAGCGGAGGATCAATCCCACCAAGGTGCTCTTCCCGGCCCCACTTGGCCCCACCAGAGCGCTTCGGGTTCCGGGCCTCAGGACGAGGTCGATCCCGCTCAAGGCGGGTGACTGGCTGCCGGGGTAGGAATAGCCGGCCCCACTCAACACGATCTGGAGCGGACGGGCCAGGATGATCGGTTCCTCGGTTGAAAGAGAACCTCCGGCTGAGGCCGGATGGCGGGAACGAGTCGGCTGAGGCTGGGGGTCGCCGGTTAGCGGCGCGGAGTCGGGTCCGATGGGCACCGCCAACAGCGCCGCTATCCGTTCCATTGGCGCCTTCGCCTCCATGGCCGCGTGCCGGTGCTGGCCCAGGTCGCGGAGGGGACGGTAGAACTCCGGGACCAGCAAGAGGACGAAGAACGCGGTCTCGAACGAGAGGGCGCCATCCAGCAGGCGAGTACCGAGAACCACGGCCACCATGGCGATGGCGCCGGCGGTGATAAACTCCAGGACCAGGCTGGAGAGGAAGGCGTAGCGGAGCGCCCGCAAGGTCCGGTCCTTATAGGCGGTGCTGATCCGGCGGACGTTCTCCCCGGTGACCACGCCGCGGGCCAGGGTCTTGATCGTGGTCAGTCCTTGCAGGGTGTCCAGGAGATAGGCGCTCATTCGGGCCAGAGTGGTCCACTGGGCCTGAAGGTGGCTTTCGGCATAGCGCCCTACCAGGGCCATCAGCAGCGGCAAGATGGGAGCGGTTGCCAGCAAAATGATCGCGCTGATCCAGTCTCGCGCCGCCACGGCCACGAGAATTGCTAGCGGAGTCAGCACGGCGAGGGCTATCTGAGGCAGGTAACGGGCCACATAGGGGTCGAGGCGTTCGATCCCCTCGCCCGCGACCGCCACCAGATCCCCCGTCCGCTCACCCTTCAGGCCCAGAGGGCCAATCCGTTGAAGATGGGCCAACAATTGGGTCCGCAGCGCCTGTTTGGCGCAGCGAGCGCCTGCCTGGCCGGCCGTTTCGCGCAGTCCCGTGACGGTGGCGCGGATCAGCACCAGACCCAGGAAGGCCGCCAGTTCCAACCCCAACGCCCCGAGGCCGGCATGATCCCGGAACGCGCGGGCCGTTACATGGGCCAACAGCGCCATCTGCCCAATGGTGAGCAGCGTCCCCAGAAGACCCAGGGCCGTGCTGATCGCCACCCACCGCCGCGTGCCCGAAAGTCTTAGGACAAGGCTCTGTGCCATCACGCTCCTCGCCAACCTGTGCTATGCGTCTTAGAACATAACAGCGGTAGGTGAAGACAAGTAGCATGACTCTATAAAGAAATCGTAAAACTGATCCTCCTATTTAAGGCTGGCGAGGAAGGCGGCCAGGTCGTCGGCCTGCCCGGGTGGGGTCGGCGGGCGCTGTGAGGTGGGGAAGCGGATCTCGTGCTGGAGCCAGACGAACGTGTGCCGGGTTCCCTCGTGGGTGAGATCAATCGCCCCGCCAGCGGACGAAATGGGATAGAGCGCATGGCAGGAGATGCAGGAGCCGGTGGCAAAATCGGCGCGGCCACGGGCGATCTCCTGCCGTCGATCGGTGCTGGGGCGCTCCGGGGACCGGATCAGCACGGTCACGCCTACGACCAATGCCGTCACGGCTACCAGCAACCCGGCCAGCATCCACCACCGCGCGAAGGCACGGATTGGGCGACGCGCGGACTCCGATTCCGGAGGAATCATACCGAGTCACCTTTTCTGTACCATGAGGAGGACGAGCGGCTTGGAGGGCGGCCCATCAGTGTGGAGCATAGCGCATTAAGAACCCGAGCGTGGCCGGATCTTGTGCCGCTTATTGCCCTGGGCGCGATACTCGCGTTGTCCGCGTTCCTCCAGTTTTATCGCCTGAACGATCTGCAGCATTTCCAGGGTGACGAGGGGTTGTCGGTGCTGGCTGTCCGCGCCCTGATCATGGATCACCGATTCCCGGTGTATGGCCTGGCCCTGGCGGTGGGCAGCGCGCACATTGGCCCTCTCTTTGACTACCTGATCGCGATTCCACTCTGGCTCTTCCACTACAACCCGACAGCGGCCGTGGCCCTGAATGGGATCTGCCAGGTGCTGGCGGTTGGCCTCTGCTACGACTTGATGACCCGCCATGGGGGCGGACGAGTGGCCGGACTGGTGGCCGCGTTGGTCCTGGCCACCTCACAGGAAGTGGTCTACTATTCGCGCTTTCTGTGGCCGAACATGCTCCCCTGCCTGGTGGTGCTGATCCTCTGGAGTTTGCTGGAGTTGCGCGATGGCCGGCAGCATCACCTGGCCCTGTTGGGGATCTGGACCGGGGTGGCGCTACAGTTACAGCCCACCGCGGTGCTGCTGGTCCCGTTTTATGTTCTCTATCTTCTGGTGTTCCGTCCCCCTCTCTGGAGCTGGCGCTATGCGCTTCTGGGCCTGGCGGCCATGCTGCTGCTGTTCGCTCCGGTGATCGTCCATGAGCTCACGCATGGTCTGGTGGAGACCCGTGCCTGGCTGGCCTACGGCCATCATAGTAATGGTGGGCCCGGTCGGGCGTTGGGACCGACGCTGGCGCGTGTGGTGGTGCTCGCCTGGCGATTGCTGGGAATCCATCAAGGCGCATGGGCCATCGCTTTGGGTCTGGCGCTTGGGGCCGGCGTCTGCGCCAGAGCGGTGCTGGGCCAAGGAGTAGCCGAGAGCAGCACCCGTCCCGGCGGGAGCGGCGCTGGCCCGGCTGCTTCTCCTGTATTGCGCGGTTTACCTGCTTGGCTTTCTGTTTTTCGGCTCGGGGCTGCGGCCCCACT
>JANWHO010000245.1 GCA_025450375.1 Chloroflexota bacterium | reverse complement strand
TTCGTGAGGACTATCGCGACTAACGCGCGAGATGAGCATAGCAGGCGCGGCGCGCCGGAGGAAAGGCTGTGCTGACTGGAAAGAGGGTGGGTGGACTTAGTCTGATAAACTAACTCTGGGAGGTTCACATGGACACGGTAATCAACGTTCACGCCGCCAAGACACACCTTTCCCAACTGCTGGAGCGCGCGCATGCCGGCGAGGAGATTATCATCGCGAAGGCGGGAAAACCCTATGCGCGCCTGGTTCCACTGGAGCCTGTGACGAAGCGGCGACTCGGCTTTGTCAGCGCGCCCGTCGATGACGCCTTCTTCGATCCCCTCCCTGAGGAGGAGTTGGCCGCGTGGGGCTGAGCGTTCTGCTCGACACCCATGTAGTCCTCTGGGCATTCGCCAGCCCGGACAGGCTCTCTCCGGCAGCCTCCACGCTCCTTGAGAACCCCGAGACGGAGGTGCTGGTCAGTGCCGTGAGTGCCTGGGAGATTGCCACGAAATATAGGCTGGGCAAGCTCCCAGGCGCGGAGAGGATCGTCAAGGGCTATCTCGCCCACCTGGCCACCCTTGGCGCGCGTGAGTTGCCGGTAATATCGGCACATGCGCTCGCTGCTGGACTGTTCGTCGTGGAACACCGCGATCCCTTTGACCGCATGCTTGCGGCTCAAGCGATCGCGGAGGGTGTGCCGCTCGTCACGGCCGACCCCTTGATGGCGCTGTTCCCCGGACTCGTGATCAATTGGTAATCCGCGACAACGGCATTCATCTTCTGGGAAGAAACTAGCAATGTCATGGGAACCTCCAGTATAATGGAAGGTATGAATGACATCGCACATCATGGACCCGACGCGGAAGCTCTTTTCGCCCAAGCCTCCGAGCAGGCCGGGTACTTCACCAGCGCGCAGGCACGCACCTGCGGGTACGACTGGCGGCTGCTCTCCTACCACACTGGCACGGGGCGCTTCATCCGCCTCCACCGAGGGCTCTACCGGCTCCGCGACTATCCCTCCTCCCAGCATGAAGATGTGATGGCCGCCTGGCTGGTGGTGGGTAAGGAGCAAGCCGTGGTCTCACACGAGAGCGCGCTTGACCTGCTGGACCTCTCCGATGTCGTACCAAATGCGATAGATCTCCTGATCCCACGGTCGCGGCGCGGACTGTCGCGACCGTGGGGTGTTGCTCTTCACACGACAACGCATGCGTTGGCGCCGGACGATGTAGTCACGCGAGAGGGAATCCGCATCACCGCTCCCCTCCGCACCATTCTGGATGCGGCGGAGACAGGTACGGCTTCCGAACAGGTAATCATGGCGGTTGAGCAGGCATGTCGCCGTGGGTGGTTCACCGCGGACCAGCTACGAGCGCGCGCTCGTGAGCGTGGGAGCCGTGTGTCCGATCTGATCGAACGTGGGCTGCAAGTCGCCTGATGCGGAAGTATCGTACCGCTCCAGCATTCAAAATGGCGCTTGACGCGCATCTTACCCAGCAAGCGCGTCAGGCTGGTGTACCAATCCAGCGGGTTCGCAAGGCCGTTCTCTTCGAGCGCCTGCTGGTACGCATGCACATCGCCGCACCCGATCGCTGGCTCCTCAAGGGAGCGCTCGCACTGGATTACCGATTTGGCGCGCGGGCCCGAGCCACCAACGACATGGATCTGGCTCGTGCCGATGATGTGGCGAGCGCTACGGCCGATCTCATGGCGGCCGCTGCTCACGACCTTGGTGACTACTTCACCTTCACCGTGCAACAGACAGACCGGCTCGCGGCCCTTGAGGATGCTGTCGCCATGCGCTATCATGTGCGGGCCGACCTCACGGGGCGTATCTTCGAGCAGGCTACGCTTGACATCGGCTTCGTGCCGCGGGAGCACTGGCAAATAGAATCGATCGCGATTCCCAATCTCCTTGCCTTCGCGGAGTTCGACCCAATTACTATACCGGTACTGCCACTTGCGACACATGTCGCGGAAAAGCTCCACGCCTACATGCGTGGCTACGGAGACGGTACGCGCCGGAGCACGCGCGAGAAAGATCTCGTGGACCTTGTCCTGATTGCGGGGTTCTGCCCGTTCGACGCCCAAGTATTGCGCGCCGCGCTTGAAGAGACCTTCGCCGTCCGCGGGAAGCAACCACTGCCCACCGCCATGCCGCCGCCGCCGTCCGGCTGGGGACCGGGATACCGCAAGCTGGCCCGCTCTGTCGGCATCGATCCCGAGGTGTCGCACGGATATGCCCGAACCGCCGCCTTCCTCGATCCGGTGCTGGCTACGGAATCGCTGGAGAGCCGGTGGGATCAGGTGGTACAACGATGGGTCGTGGATAGGGTACCGAAACTATCCGACACCCACTGACCGCTATCTTGCCCTGACGCACGGAGGCGGATCCGCCTCCGCAATTTGGGTACAGTACATAAGAGCGTAAGAGGCGGGATCAGCGCATCGGGAGGGTTGCCGGCACGGTGGACGAACACGAACCACGCTCCCCAACCTCGGCGGAGGCCGGTGACCTCGCAAGCCCCAACGACGCGCCCGGAAGCCCGGCGCCCCAAGTTCAGCGGCGATCCTTCTGGTTCCGTACTCACGGGCCCCTCACCCAGTGGCAGCGTGGGTGGATTATCCTGGCGGTCTGCGCGCTGTTCGCCGCCGCGCTGCTCGCTTCCATGCTCTGGCCCAGCCCGCCCTCCCAGGCCGCGCCGCCCTGTCAGGAGGGCGCGGTGATCGGCCAGGCACTGGCGGTTCCCGATTCCGCGGGGAGCACGCATTTGTTCGCGATCACCCGCCCTCCCATCTCCCCGAACCTGGCCCTGGGCAATGAGCCGGGCTGCGAGGCGTTGTGGCGGAGTGACGACGCCGGGATTACCTGGACCACCGTCTTCAGCAGCGGGGCCGAGGCCCCGCAAACAATCACCGCCGATCAAGCGGGCGGCCTTTACCTGCTCACCCAACGCCTGCAATTCCCCCTGTACCTGGCGGGGAATCTGTATCGCGATACCAGCCCAGGCGTCGATGGACTGTGGAACCGGATCAGTCCCCAGGGCCGGCATGACGTGCCCAACGTGGCGATCAGCACCTTGCTTGTGGGGCGGAACGGGACGCTTACCGCCCTGGCCGAGAATGGGAACGGTGGGGCGCTCCTCCGTTCGGAGGATGGAGGCGCCACCTGGCGATCGGTGATTATCCCCCATCTCCTCACCGTGGGCAGCGTCGCCCTGCTCGATCCGATGCTTGCGGTAGCGCCGCCTTTCTACACGCCTGGGCAGCCGCCGGGCCTGGCCAGCGATGATGGAGGCGGCCACTGGCGCCCCCTGGGACTCCTGCCCGACGCCCCCACGGCTACCGACCTGCAGGCTATTGTGACCGGGAATCCCATATCGCGCGCCCTGGTGCTCGATCTGGTCAATCCCGCCGCTGTCACCGCCGACTTTCCGGTCGCCCGTTATGTGTCCCTCGACGGCGGCTACCACTGGAGCCGGGTAGTCTGCGGCGCCCGTCCCGCCCCCGGCTGCGCCCCGCCCGCCCAGTGGGCCCAAACCAACCGCGCCCGTTATGTCGTCTATCGGGACCGAATCTGGACCGCCCCGTTCGGCTATGCCTGGCGCCGCCTGCCGGCAACTCTCCCCGTGGCCGCCGACACGGTCGTGCAGGTGCTGGCCATCTCACGGGGCCAGGCGGATCAGATCTACCTCGTGAGCCTGACCGGAATCTGGCGGCTCGACGAGGCCCGGTGGACGCCCGTGTCGTCGGGCCTGGCCCTGGGGCCGACGCCCGCCGGGGAAAGTTAGCCACAATTCATGTAACCTTCCAGCCCGTTCGCGCGTTGCTGTTAATACGACGCCAGAAAGGGCCGGAATCATGCGTCTATTGCGCCATATCGTCCTTGCCAATATGCTGTCCGCCATCCTGCTGGCCGGCGTGGTGCTTGCCCTCCGGCCGCGAGATGTCCATGGTAGTGGACCGCCTCCGCCGGTCAACGCGGTATGGATTGGCCACTCCTGGGTGGCTGCCCCACCGGCGCCCGCGGCGCTTACCGGACTATGCAACATAATGCATGTCCATGGACTGCGCGAGATCTACGCCCACGTGGGACCGCTCGACGGGGCGGGGCGGATCGCCGAGGAGCGCGCCCCCGACGCGGGCCGCTTCGTCAACCGCTTCCACGCTGTCTGCCCCGGCGTCCGCGTCCTGGCCTGGATTGGCCAACTGCTGCCCAGGTGGGATGGCTTGTTCGATCTTCAGGCCGAGACGGAACGGGCGGCCCTGGTTCGCACGGCCGCTCAGTTTACCGCCGAAGGGTTCGATGGCGTGCAGTATGACCTGGAGCCGGTGGCGGATGGCGATCCGGCCTTCCTGGATCTGCTGCGCCGCACTCGTGCCGCCATCGGACCCAACCGGTGGCTCGCCGTGGCGAGCCCGGCCCTGCTGCCCGCCGGTGGGCTCCCAGCACTCTCCCCCCGCCCGCGCCTGCCGCTCACTCCGTGGTCCGGCGCCTACTACGGGCGAGTAGGGGCGCTGGTGAACGAGGTGGACCCCATGCTCTATGAGACGAGCCTCCGTGACCCGGCGGCCTATACCGCCTTCGTGGCCGAGCAGGTGCACGACCTGGCCCTGGCGCTCCCGAATATCTCTCTCGCCTTCGGCATCCCTGCCTTTGCCGGACAAACCCAGGAGTTCGACGACCGGGTGGAGAACCTGAGCACGGCGCTGGCGGGAGTGCGCCAAGCCCTGCCGAACAGAGCCCGCGTGGCTATTTTCGCCCTCTGGACCATGTCCCCCGCCCAATGGAGCGTCTTCGATCGTTGGCGAGCCACTACCAGCGAATGAGAATGCGTATCATAATACTGATGGCGGATCACGGCGCCGGAGGCTCCGGCGGTCTACGAGAAAGAGGGGCGAGACCATGCCCGCTACCACGGGAACCCTGCCGCTGCCCCCATTTTTCGATCCGGCCAACGCCCGCCGCTGGGAGTATCGCCCCGATCCCCAGGCCCTCTTGGGCGCCGCCGACGAGTGGCGCCGCCAGTACGGGATCACGCATGCGGCCGCGGCCACCGCGAAGGTCCACCTGCTGGTGATTGATGCCCAGAAGGACTTCTGTTTTCCGGCGGGCACCCTCTACGTGGGTGGCCGTTCCGGCACCGGCGCCATGGACGACAACCGCCGGCTGGCGGAGTTCATCCACCGGAACCTGGGCACGATCACCGCGATTACCACCACCCTGGATACCCATGTGCCGACCCAGATTTTCTTCCCCTCGTTCTGGCTTGATGACTCCGGCGCCGCGCCCGCTCCCCATACAATCGTACACGCGGAGCAGATTCGCTCCGGCGCCCTCCGGCCCAATCCCGCTGTCGCCGATTGGCTATGCGGCGGCGACTATTCCTGGCTGTTGGCCCAGGCGATATTCTATTGCGACGAGTTGGCACGGGCGGGAAAGTATGAACTCTATCTCTGGCCCTACCACTGCCTGCTGGGCAGCGATGGGCACGCGCTCAGCGGCATTATCCAGGAGGCCCAACTCTTCCATTGCTTCGCCCGGCAGACTCAGGCGTGGACGGAGATGAAGGGGAGTAACGTCCTGACCGAGAACTACAGCATTCTGCGCCCGGAAGTGTTGCGCGCCCATGACGGCGGCACCCTGGCCCAGAAGAATACGGCCTTACTCGCGACCCTACTCGGCGCCGATGTGGTCGTGATTGCCGGCCAGGCCGCCAGCCACTGCGTCAAAAGCACGATCGAGGATCTGCTGACCGAGATCGTCGCGATTGACCCAGCTCTGGCGGGGAAGGTCTATATCCTCGAGGATTGCATGTCCAGCGTGGTAGTCCCGGATGGGAAGGGCGGATTTCTGGCCGATTTCACCGATCAGGCGGCGGCGGCCCTTGACCGCTTCCGGAACGCGGGGATGCATGTCGTGGATTCCACCACTCCGATGGCCGCCTGGCCGGAATGGCCGCTTCCCTGAAAGAACCCCAGGCGGCTTCCTTGCGCGGATTCCCGTCCCTCAGTAGGCTGATCGTAGAGAGGGAATCTATTCGCCATGCGGGCCACGCCATTCGCCGCCATCTGCCCACACTGCGGCGCCGCCACCGCGCCGGGGGCGACCATGTGCGCCGCCTGTGGGGGCCAGATCGCGATCGGCACCGGACAACTGGACGATCCGATGGCCAACACGATAGGAGGAGCGCCCGTTCCTCAGGCGCCCCCCGATCCGCGCGCCGCCTTGCGCGAGGCTGGTGACCGCCTGGAGCCGCTGCTGCGGGACGCGGCGGGGGTGCTGAGCGACCGTCTGGGCCGCCATTCCGCGCTGCCGCCCGCCGCCCGCCGCTTGCAAACCCGGCTCGACCATCTCTCGCGCCGTCCGCCGCCCTATGTGCCGCCACTCCCGGCGCGGAGGGCGCCGTTATCCCTCCGCGCTGCCTGGTTCGCGGTGGCGGGGATCGCCTTGACCTTGTTGTGGGTGATCGTGGCCTGGCTCGCCTTGATCAGCGTGTTTGGCCGCGTGGTGGCGATCCGGATGCTGGACCACGCTCCCGAGGTGCTTACCCTTCACATGGGGAACTGGCAGCCTGCCGCATCGACGGCCCATCCGGTCCCCTATGCCTCCTCCTCCTATCCGATCCCTATGCGCGCGGTCTATTTTCTCCTTGTAGGGTGGTGGGCCAGCCTGCTCTGGCTCATCCTGGGCTATCTGGCGGTGCTGACCGTGGTCGGCGCCCCCCTGGCCCAGCGGATGTTCGCGGCAGCCCCTACGGTGGCCTATTTGGCGGAGTAGGGAGGGTTTATATTCCACTCCACCCGCGTCTACGCCGCGTCGATCCGCGCGAAGATGGCCCGCAACTCCGGCGAGAGCTTCTCGGGCGTATAGAGCCACGGACGTTCCTCCCGATCCTCGCGTAGTCCCTCCAGGTGGAACGGAAT
>JANWHO010000244.1 GCA_025450375.1 Chloroflexota bacterium | reverse complement strand
GCGATCACGTCGGGCGCGGTGGCGGGCGATCCCAGCGTGCCCTGGCCCGGCCCCGAGTTCCCATCGGCCGCCACCACGGTCACTCCTGCTTGCACGGCGGCCTCGTCGGCCAGGGAGACAATATCCACGCCATCGGTGACAAAGGGAAAGTTGGTCCCCCACGACTCGCTGATCACGTCGGCATGGTTCTGAACCGCCCAGCCAATCGCCCGCACGATATTGCTATCGGTCGTGAACAAAAAGGGTGCGCGGGCGTCGAGAATCTTCCCGACCATCAGCTTCACTCCAGGGGCTACCCCACTGAAGGTGAAATATGTCTTGTCGTCGAAGCGCTGCCCAGGCTTGGCGGCCGGGTACACCTCGGCCCGATAGGTGTCATTCGTCGCGTACACCGTGCGGGCCTGGCCGGCGATCGTGCCGGCGCACGCCGTACCGTGGCCCACCGTATCGGTGAGGTCGGTACCGGTGAAGTCGGCGTAGAGCGGCTTCCCGTCGGCGCCGGTAGCCACCACTCCCTTGAGATCTGGCTGGCCCAGGTCGATCCCCGAATCGAGGATCGCCACCCGCGTCCCTTTGCCGGTAAATTGCTTGTGCGCCAGGTCGGCCTTGATCAGGCTTAACGTATTGGGCTCGCTGACCACGGTCTGGCCGGCGGGAACCGTGCTCACGGCGCGGATGCCGCTTTTCGCCTGGTGCTGGTTCATTTCCGCCGCGTTGGGCGCCGGGTAGACTTTGTAGCTATGATCCAGGGTAATCGCGGCCAACTCGGGGTTCCCCCGGAGCGCTTCCAGGGTCTGGACGCTCACCCGAGCCGCCAGCCCATGCACGATGTCCAGGGAGAGAATTCGCGAGGCCCCGGTAGCCTGGAGATCGCGGAGGACGGCGGCCCCATTGCCCTTACGCAGCAGCATGATCACATCGATTGGACCGTGCTGGGCCTGGCTGATCAATGATGGGGTGAGGCCGGTGATGGTGATCGGAGAAGCGCCGGCGGACGACCTCCAGATCCCTCCCGGGGCGCCTGGGGTGAGCGGCAGAGCGGCGAACACAAGGCCGGCCACGATACAGGCTCGGACGGCATGGCGCGAACGGATGTACATGCGAGACCTCATTACTTCCAGCAAGGGCGACAATCATGCGTGCTAGTGGCCGGCAGCCGTCCGCGGAGTGTTACCAGCCTAGAACGCTCCAGGCACATGGTGGGCCCGATCTCAGCTATTCTCTTGGGCCGTTCCCTCCAGTATGGGCGTGGTCAACTCGATGAAGATGTCTTCTAGACTGTGGTTTCCCTGTCGAGAGCGCTCACGCAACTCCTGAATCGTGCCGGTGGCGATCATGCGTCCATGGTGAATAATCGCCACCGCGTCACAGATGGTTTCCGCGATCGCGAGGATGTGGGTGGAGAACAAGACGGTAGCGCCGCCGCGCGCCCGTTCAGCCAGGATATCCTTGAGGAGCCGCGCCGTGCCAGGGTCCAGGCCCACGGTGGGCTCGTCGAGGAAGAGGTTCGGCGGTTCGTGGACCAGAGCGGCGATCAGGGCGATTTTCTGCCGCATCCCATGGGAATAGCTGCCGATCAGTTGGTGCTGATCGCCGCTGACGTGGAACAGTTCGAGGTAGTCCTTGATCCGGCAGTTCCGTTCAGCGCCCCGCAGATCAAACAACCCGCAGGTGAATTCCAGATATTCGCGCCCACTCAGTTTCTCGTAGAGATAGGGCTCGTCCGGCACGTAGCCCAGGCATTGCTTGGCGCCGACCGGGTCCACCTCGATATCGTGGCCATCGATCCGCACCAAGCCGGTGGTAGGGCGGAGCAGTCCAACCATCATCTGGAGCGTGGTCGTCTTCCCAGCCCCATTGGGGCCGAGGAACCCAAAGATTGCTCCGGGAGGAATGCACAGATTCAGATCCCGGATCGCCCATTTGGGCCCGAACTGTTTGCCCAGTTGCTCGCACTCGATCACGGCTCGCTCGATCCGGCTTGTGGCGCCCGCGCGGCGCCGTCCCCTCAGAGTACCCGCTGAAGGGGTAGACCGCAACAAGTGGAACCTAGCCTGAGCAAGTGTAGTGATAGACCGTCTTTCCGTTCACCACGCTGGTTGTGTAGGTATAGGCGCCCGGACAGCCACTGGTGTTTTTCGTCGTGCTGGCGCCCGGAGTCGCGGCACCGGACGGGGTGGTCGTGCCGGATGTGATGCTCTCCGCTCCGCCCGAATAATCGTCCTGGGAGGGCACGTCGAAGGCGCGAGGTACGCTACCGGCCGCGAAAATGTCGGTGACCCCAGAGCCCGTGCTCGCCAAGCCGGGGAGAGCTCCGGGCGGAGCGTGGACCGCGACCGTCGCGGTGATGATACCCGGCGGCTGGACGAACTGCTCGACCGGCATATTTTGCAGCATGGTAGCCATATAGGCATGCCAGATCGGGGCGGCGCCCGTGATGCCGGTCGTGCCATACATCGGAGTATCGTTAGGGTTGCCCACCCACACGCCGGTGGCCAGATTGGGAGTATAGCCCAGGGTCAGATTGTCCTTGAAATCGTTGGTGGTCCCGGTCTTGCTGGCCACCGGGCGATCCGCCAGGCCGAGCAAGCTGAAGGCGGCATCCCCAAACGCGGGAACCTTGGCCGCCGTATCGGCAAGCACGTTGGTAATCAAATAGGCATCCTGCGGTGGAATCACCTGAACCCCTTTCGGCGTCTTGTATTGCCAGAGGAGGGTCCGGGAACCATCGGCGTTTTGCCGGTAGATCGCCAGAATGGGCATGTAGGGCCGGTAGATCCCCCCATTGGCGAAGACGGTGTAGCCGTTCACTTCGTCCAGAAGCCGGCCTCGATACCCGCCCAGGGTCAGCGAGAGTCCCAATTTGTTCGGATCTTGCTGTTCGATGCGATAGCCCATGGCATCAATCACCTTCAGCACCTTGGCCCGACCGTCCGGACCCAGCGAATAGAGCGTCTTCACGGCCGGAATATTGTAGGAATTGGCGAGCGCCGTCCGGATGGTCACCATCCCGTGATACCGCAAATCATAGTTCTTGGGCGTATAGAAGCCGCTGGGCTCGCTGGAGTCCGGGAACTTGACATAGGAATCACTGATCGACTGGCCGGGGAAGTGTCCGTTCATGAAGGCGGTCACATAGGTGAAGGGCTTAAAGGAAGATCCGGGCTGGCGATAATCCCAGGCCATGTCGCATTGTGGGCACTGGATACTGGCGTTGTAGCCAATCCCACCCACGAAGGAGCGAATCTCATTGCTCTTCGGATCGATGGAGACCAGGGCCCCATCGGTGACATTAGCCCATCCCAGGGTGGAGACTTGCCCGTTCACGATATTCTGCGCGGTTTGCTGCGCTACCGGGTCAAGGGTCGTCTTGAAGATGAACCCACGGTAAATGTCGTTCGGCTGCTGCAGATCAGGGATACCGAACTGGGCCAGGTTCTTGGGGTCGGACAAATAATCGTTCACCAGCCAGTTCACGAAATACGATTCAATGCTGTTGCTGGCGTTGTGCTGAATCAGACTGGTGAAAGTGTAGTGCAGCGATTCGGCCGTCGCCGCGTCGTGTTGCGCCTGGGTAATGTGGTGCTGAGAGAGCATGGAATCCAGCACATGATGCTGGCGGGTTTGCGCGGCGTCCGGGTGACTGGCTGGATCGTAGTCGCTGGGAGCCTGGGGGATCCCGGCCAGGAGCGCGCACTGGGCCAGATCGAGCTTGGAGGCCGGCTCGTTGAAGTAATAGCGCGCGGCTGCCTCGACCCCATAAATAGTGCCGCCGTATGGGGCCGCGTTCAAGTACATCTCAAGAATCGCCTCCTTGCGGCAATGCAAGCTGCAGTTCTTGATCTGCTGAGTGGCCCCGAGCGCGATCATCAACTCCTTGATCTTCTGCTGGACCCCACCCACGTCAAGCTTCCGCCGCGTATCAATGGCCGAGCCGAAATCCGCCATCTTGACCAACTGCTGGGTGATCGTGGAAGCACCCTGCAAGCCGGTGGATCCTGACCCAATGTCATGCTGCCCGGCCTTGATGATGCGGGCGACATCGATGCCGGGATCCGTCCAAAAGGTCCGGTTTTCGGTATCGATGGTCGCGTTCACCAGATTGGCGGGAATCATTTTCAGGGGAATGATGGACCGCACGCCCAGATTGGGATTCACCAGATCCTGCAAGGTGAAACCGGCGCGATCCTCGACATAACTCACCTGATAGGGCTGCTGCTCAAAGGCGGCCAGGGCTTGCAAGCCGGTGGGGACGACCGACTGATAATAGCGATAGACACCGATTCCGCCCGCGACAAGCAGCGAGACCAAGATCAAGAAGGTGGTGCCGATGGTGAAGGCGGCGGAAAGGATGACCACCAGGGGGGCACGGGACGGCTGCTTCTTGGCTCGTTTGGTGGCCCGGCTCACGGCAACGGTTCGTTTCATGATGCCTTCGTCTGTTTCAAGACTCCGGCCGTGGCCGGACGATGCTCTTCCCGATCCCAGTCGGGCCCAGATTCGTGCCCAGTGTAGCATGGGAGTTTCCACCCGCCAACCGGTGTTGTCCCGAAGAGTTCGCCTCGCACTGCGATTTTATTACCCTTCTGCCGCGATGCTCTGTTACCCTATTCAGCGGGTTTTGTCCCCGCATGGCGCGCATGGCGTCCCTATCCTCAAGAAATCGCGGCAGGGAAAGGTACCAGGATGAACGATGCAAGGCGATCATACGCGCCGGAAACCCGGCTCATCCACGGGACGCGGGTGGCGGGCGTCGCCGCCCCGGTGGCGCCCGCGATCTATCAGACCAGCACCTTCCAGATGCGGACCCCAGAGGAAGGGGCGGCCATGGCCACCAGTATCGCCCCCTCAATGCTCTATGGACGGCTTGGCACCCCCAACACCCAGCAGGTGGAGGCCATGCTGGCCGACCTCGAAGGGGCGGAAGCCGCCCTGGCGGTGGGATCGGGGATGGCGGCGGTGACCATTGCCCTGATGTCCAATCTGCGGGCCGGCGACCATGTGGTGGCGCAGCTCACTCACTATACGGCCACCCTCTCGCAGATGACCACCACCCTCCCCCGCTACGGGATCGAGGTGACCCAGGTGGATCAGACCGACGTTGACGCCTTTGCCCGCGCCATCCGGCCCAACACAAAGGTGATCTACACCGAGTCTCCCACCAACCCAACCCTGGATCTGACCGATTTACAGGCAACCGCCCAGATCGCCCACGCGGCCGGCGCCCTGGCGATCACCGACAATACCTTCGCCTCCACCTATAACCAGCGTCCACTCGATCTCGGCTACGATCTGGTGATCCATAGCGCCACCAAGTACCTCAATGGGCACAGCGACGTAACCGCCGGAGTGATCCTGGGGAGCCGAGCGCGGATCGATGCCGCCTGGGATTATCTGCGCCAATACGGGCCAGTCCTCCATCCTTTCGATGCCTGGCTGCTGCAACGCGGTCTCCGTACCTACACCCTGCGGATGGAGCGGCACAATCAGAACGCGATGGCGGTGGCGCGGTTCCTGGAGGGCCACCCGGCGGTGGATCGAGTCTATTACCCTGGCTTGCCGTCGCATCCGCAACATGAATTGGCCCAGCGCCAGATGACCGGCGGCTTCGGCGGCATGGTGACCTTCGAGGTGAGGGGCGGCTACGACGCGGCGTATCGGTTCGTGGCCCGCACCGAGGTGTGCGTACTAGCGGTGAGCCTCGGGGCCGTGGAGACTCTGATCACCCATCCCGCTTCCATGGTTCACAGTTTCCAGAGCCAGGATGAGCGCGACGCGGCCGGGATCGCGCCGGGGTTGATCCGCCTCTCGGTGGGAATCGAGCGGGTTGAGGACATTATCGCCGACCTGGATCAGGCACTGGGCTGAGCGCGGACCTCTTCGGTAGCGGCGGCGTCCTCCGGCAAGATGCCGAGCAGGTAGCCGCTGCCCCGGATCGTGTGGAGGAGACGCGGGGTATAGTTTTCGTCGATTTTCCGCCGCAGCCGGCGGATGTAGACGTCGATGATGTTGGAAAGACTATCGAATTGCTCGTCCCAGACATGCTCGCTGATCATGGTCCGGGTCAGCACCTGATCCTGGTTCCGCATGAAGTATTCCAGCATGGCGTATTCCTTGCTGGTCAGGTCGATGGCCCCGCCGGCCCGCGTCACCCGGTGTGAACTGGTATCCACCTGCAAGTCGGCCACCTGCAAGCGCGCGCTCTTGGTGGTGGTCTCGCGACGCAGAAGCGCGCGGGCGCGCGCCAGCAACTCATCCATATAGAAAGGCTTGACCAGGTAGTCGTCCGCCCCGCTATCCAACCCCCGCACCCGATCCTCCACCGTATCCTTGGCAGTCAGCATGAGAATGGGGGTGACAACGCCCTGCTCGCGCAAGGTCCTGCACACTTCGACCCCAGGTTTTTTGGGGAGGAGGAGATCGAGGATGATCAGGTCATACTGGTTGATCGATGCCAGCTCCTCTCCTTCCTCGCCGTCCTTGGCCGAATCGACGGCGTATGCCTCCTCGCGTAACGCCTGGCATACCGTCCGATTGATCTTGAGTTCGTCCTCCACCACCAACACGCGCATAACTCCGCCCTCCTACCCTAGTATGGCATGAGGCGGGGATCCGTACCAACTTTGTTGGTGGTGGGCTACCGCTCTCCCAAATGCTCCTTGATCGTGAGCGCGGTTTTGCTGCCTATCCCGGGCACGGCGGCAACCTCCTCCAGGCCGGCCTTTCGGATGCCGGCCACGCTGCCGAAACGGCGGAGCAGATCCTTCTTCCGCCGAGGCCCGATTCCCGGCACCAGATCCAGCCCTGATTCCAGCCCCCGCTTCCCGCGGACCGAGCGGTGATAGGTGATGGCGAAGCGGTGCGCCTCGTCGCGGATTCGCTGGACCAGGAACAGAGCCTGCGATCCGGAGGGGAGCAGTATTGATTGGGAACGGCCGGGGAGGAAGATTTCCTCATGCTGCTTGGCCAGGCTGGCTACCGGCTGATCCTCGATCCCCAATTCCTTCAGGACCGCCAACACGGCCCCAAGCTGGCCCTTCCCGCCGTCGATCAACAGGAGATCCGGCCGGCTACCCCAGTCGCCGGAATTCACTTTCTCTGAGGGAAGGTCTTCACCCTCCGCCTCTCCAATCTGGGCGATAGGCACCTCGACCTCTTCCGCCGCTGACTCACCCGCATCCTCATCCGGGCCGTCCATCGTCTGGCCGCCTCCATCGGATACGGCTGTCTGGCCGGCCTCCGCGGCGGCTTGCCCGCGCTTGAGGCGGCGGCGCACCATCTCCGCCATGCTGGCGAAGTCGTCCGACCCCACCACGGTCTTGATGCGGAACCTTCGATAGGCGGCGGTCTTCGGCTTTCCCTGCTCGAATACCACCATGGAGCCCACGGTAGAGGTGCCCTGGATGGTGGAGATGTCGTAGCATTCGATGCGCGAGGGGAGGCTTGGCAGGCCCAGGGCAGCCTGCAACTCGGTCATCGATTGCATGGCTTTCTGATTGTCGCTCAGGAGCTTCTGGCGCCGCAATTCGGCGGATTGCCGGGCATTGGTGGCCGCCACCTCCAGGAGCGCCGCCTTATCGCCCCGTTTCGGGACCGTGACCGTCACTTTCCGGCCCCGCTTGGTGGTGAGCAGCGTCCCAAGAGCCTCGCTATCGTCTGGTTCGGCGGGGAGCAACAACTCCTCGGGCAGTTCGGTACTGTCTACATAATATTGGACCAGGAAAGCGCGCAGGATGGCGCCGTCCTCCTGATCGGAGACGCCCTGGAGAGTAAATTGCTGATGCCCCAGCATCTTTCCCTCACGGACGGCGATCAACTCGACGCACGCTTCGTCCTCGATGCGGGCCAGGCCGACGATATCCTGATCGCGGCCGCCCATCACTGTCACCCGTTGGCGCTCGCTGATCCGGCGGACGGCGGTGAGTTGGTCGCGCACCACGGCGGCGCGCTCGAAATCCATCTTCTCCGCCGCCTCCTCCATGGCCTTTTCCAGTTGGCTGGCCAGCTGCTCGCTCTTGCCTTGCAACAGGAGGGTCGCCTGCTCGATCCGCTCCTGGTAGTCGGCCTGGGAAATGGCATCAATGCAGGGACCGGTGCAGCGATGGATGTGATACTCCAGGCAGGCGCGATTCTCGGGGCTGGCCACCGTAAGGGTCCGCTCCTGGGGCGGTTTCCCGCTGGCCGCGCGCAGGGCCCGCCGTCCCACCCGTGCCGGCGGTTCAGTTTGGGTCGGGGCCTGGTCGGCGCCGGCGGGAGGGACGATGCGGAGGCGGCAGGAGCGGTAGGCGAAGAGGCGTTTGAGGAGATCGAGGGTGCGGTAGACCGATTGGGAGCTGGTGTAGGGACCGAAATAGCGCGCCCCGTCGTCCGAGCGGCGACGCACGGTTTCGATCCGTGGATAGGGCTCGTTGGTGACGCGGATCGCGATATAGGTCTTGTCGTCGCGCAGAAGAATGTTATAGCGGGGCCGATACTGCTTGATCAGATTGCACTCGACCAGCAACGCGGCATCCTCGCTCGGCAAGATCTGGTAGTCGATCTCGGCGATCTTGGGAACCAGACCCCGATTCTTCAGGCTGAGGCCGCCCGGATTGCGGAAATACGAACGCACCCTGTCCCGCAAGCTGCGGGCCTTCCCCACGTACAGCACGGTCCCGCCGGCATCCTTGAACAGATAGCAGCCGGGCTCGGCGGGAAGGCGGGCCAGGGTCTCCTCGACGGCGGCGGGGAAGCGGGATACGGGCGCGGTGAGAGTCTCCATAGTGGCAATATACCAGCCTTCAGATGATCCGCGAGATCGCCGCTTCGCTTTGGGCGCACCGGAGTTTTGGTCCTGGCGGCGAATTGTGTGGGTGACGAGATCGCCTGGGAGCGCGAGCGTCTCGCTCGTCCCCATCGTCAGGCATAACGAGGACCTGCGGCCCGGCTGTGCTAAAATGGCGG
>JANWHO010000243.1 GCA_025450375.1 Chloroflexota bacterium | reverse complement strand
GGATCGTTCGGCCGTGGGTCGAGCCAGTCACAACTCATGGCCGTGTCCCCGGACATGCTTTCCCGTCGTTTGGACGACATAGCCGAGCGCGTGCGTCGCGGCGATCTGGTTGCCCCGGCCGCGGCTGAACCGGTGACCGCGGAGGTTCCCGCCGCGCCGCCCCCCGTACCCGCTCCGTCCACTCAGATGGTGGCTCCAGTCGCGAAAGGGCCTGGGAAGCCCGATTCGGAGCCTTCGGAGATCGAGAGTGATTTGCTCCACCGGGTGGTGCCGCAATCGGTGCGGACGCGCGCCATGGCCTCGGTTGGCTTGCGGCAGGTACATTTGCGCGACATCACCGACCGATCCGGGCGGGCCGAGGTGCGTGGCCGGGTGGCGGTGTTCGACCGTATGCGGGCCCTGGAGGACCGAGCCAGGCAGGCCACCGGATCGTTCGTCCTCTTCATTGGCCTCCAGCATATCTCGCAGTACGTGGCCGAGCAGGCGCGTTACCGCGATCTGGCGGGGCCGCACGGGCAGATTTATATCCTCGGGATGCTGGATACCATCCCTACTCCAGAAGCCCGGATCACTATCGTGCCCCTGGAGAATGGGGACGCCCTGTTATCCGAGTGTTTCGCCATTTTTGACGCCACGGAGTACGGGGGTGCCTTCATCGCCTACGACATCACCACCGACCTCGCCCAGGCGGGACGCCGGTTCCGGGGGGTCGCCGTGGATGATCCAGCCCTGGTACGCGAGGTGTCGGAGCGCCTGATCGCGGCGTTGCGCCAGGATACCGCCCTGGTCGCGGTCCGCCGCGTCGTCCTGCAGGATGCCGAAGCTTTTGAGCTGGTGCCCCTCCCGCGCCAGCGGAACGCGGCTCCCGCCGCCGACCAGCCGCGCGGCCCGCGGACAGGTTTCCGCCCCGCCGCGGAGTACGGGAAGGAATACAGTCTGCAGACCGCGTTGCGCGCCCTGGAGGATTTGTCGGTTACCCGAGATGCCCTGGCCGAGTTGGTGTCCCGGATGACCCGCCAAAGCATTGAGTCGCGCCGCAGCGGTCGCCGCCTCCGGACCCTGGTGGAGAGAGTCGGTACGGAACTGGCTGGCCTCCGCTCCGAATTGGTACGGACCAACCGCCGCACCGGTGACTGGGATCTGTTGGAAAAGGAAGAGTACAGCACGATCGACGTGCTGCTGATGCAGCTTGACGAGGCCCTGGCCGACCTCGAGGAAAGCGACACCAGCCAGCGCCGCGATCTGGGCGAGGCACGGGCCCAGGTGGAGTCCCAGGCGGACAATCAGTTGCGGGCTCAGCGGGTTCTGCTGGACATGAGCATGATCCCCTTGTCGCAACTCGAGGATCGGTTGAACCACGTAGTCCGGTCTCAGAGCCGCCGTTTAGGGAAGCAAGTAACCT
The DNA here is from genome assembly GCA_025450375.1 of Chloroflexota bacterium. The sequence continues at coordinate 3,699 of JANWHO010000243.1, read as the reverse complement.
TCAAGATGGAGGGCGGCGAACTCCAGCTAGACGGGCGGATCGCCGAATCGCTGTTCGAGCCTCTGTTGCACTTGATCAACAACGCGCTGGACCATGGAATCGAGGAGACCTCGGGTGATAGAGTCTCCGCCGGGAAAACGCCGAGCGGCCACCTGATCATTCGTGGCCGCACCAACGGCGACGGGGTGGCGATCGAGGTCATTGATGACGGGCGCGGTATCGATCCCGAGCGGGTGGCGGCGGTGGCCGTTTCGCGAAACATCGTAAGCGCCTCCGAGGCGGCAGCCATGAGCGAGCGCGATCGGATGGCTCTGATCTGGCGGCCCGGCTTCAGCACCGCCCGATCGTTGACCACGCTTTCCGGACGCGGCATGGGGATGAAGAGTGTCCAGGACGAGATCACCAGCCTGCAGGGGCGCATCGAGATTGCCTCGCGGGTGGGACAGGGCACGACCTTTACCATTTCCCTCCCCCGGTCGCTGGCCATGATGCGCGTGGAAGTGGTGCGCGAGGGCCGGGATCTGATCGCGGTGCCGATTACCCAGGTGGTTGCCACCCACCCCCTGCCGTATCGGAGGCTGAGCGCCCTCCGCGCCGGACAGACGATGGAGATCGGTGGGCGCGCGCTGACGCTCTATGGGTCGCACCTCGCGGCGGGCCCGGTAGGCGATGGCGAGGCCGGCCAGTCCATCGTGCTGGAAGTGGCTGGTCGGGCTGGGGGCTTGGTGGTGGATGAGGTAATGGGGAGCCAATACCTCCCGGTGCGGGCGGCGCCCGGCTATTTGCGCCGTCACTGTGGGGTGCTCGGGTACGCGGTAGGCGGCGGCGGGCGGATCCTGCCGATCCTGGACTTACCGACCCTGATCGATCGCTCAGGCTCCGACACGCCGGTCGTGGCGGTGGAGCAGACCGAGCAACCGGCCTATACGGTGCTGGTGGTGGACGACAGCCAGACCATGCGGCGAGCCCTGCGAAGCACCCTGGCCAAGGCTGGTTTCCGCATCCGCGAGGCGGCCGATGGGCGGGAGGCCCTGACAATTTGCGCGGCCGGGATGCCTGACTTGATTACCCTGGATATGGAGATGCCCGGAATGGATGGATTGGAAGCGCTGTCCGCCCTGAGACTGTTGCCGGCGGGCGGGGCCACGGTACCGGTGTTCATGATCACCTCCCGCCAGCAAGCGCGGCACCGGGCGGCGGCCCTGGCGGCGGGCGTGACCCGGTACTTTACCAAGCCCTACGATCAAGATGAACTGGTGGGCGCGGCGCAGCTTGTCCTGGCGCGCGGCGCCGCGTCCGTGCGCGAGGCCGCGTCGTGATGGAAAACAAGCCGTACATACTCGATGAGACTCACGACACCCTCGTCGGTAGGACGAGGACGTGGAGGCGCCAACCCGCACGCTATTCCATGGAAGGAGACTGCTGATGTTGTTTGGAGGGCGAGGGAACGCCACCCAGAATCTACCCCATCCGCCGGCCCCATCCGCCGCTCCCTTGAAAAACGCGGTCATCCTGGCGGTGGATGACGACGCGACCGCGCGCGCGGCCATCGCGGATACCCTGGGGCAGGCAGGGTATATCGTACACGCGGTGAGCAATTATAGTGATTGGGATCAAGTGTGGCACAAGGGTCCGGCGCCCAGTCTGCTGGTGCTGGACATCATGCTGGCGGAGCCGCGGCGGGGCGGCTACGAGATCCTCAGAGCCCTTCGTCGGGAGGACAGCCGGACTCCGGTGATCATGGTGAGTTCACGCAATACGCCCGCTGATGCCGCGTTCGCCAGGGCCCATAACGCCAATGCGTTCGTCAGCAAGGTTCGCGGGGAATTCGACCATCCCGAACGCGGGTTGGCGGCAACGGTCACGCGGCTTCTTACCCCGTGATCGCAAAGGAGTTATACTGTTATGGTGACAAGCACTAGCATGGCCCTCCGCGGACCTCGGGTGAGAGGTTGCCGGTTGACGGCTACGGTGAGTCACTCCTCCTCGTTCCAAAGGAGATCGTAGCCATGAATAACCTGGGTGGGTCGGGTCCAGAGCGCCAGCGCATTTTGATCGTCGAGGATTCCAAAACACACCGCCGGAATCTCCGAGACGCCTTGGCTGACGAATATGAGTTACACTGGGCGATTAACGCCCGTGACGCCCTGGCTCTGGCCTTTACCAAACGCCCGAACCTGATCTTGCTTGATATCAACATCGAGCCGCCGCCGACCGACGACCTGGACAAGGACGGCAACCCGATCCCCGGCAAGAACATTAGCGGCCTGGAAGTGTGCCGCCAACTAAAGAAAAGTATCCTGAAGGATACGCCAATCGTGGTGCTCACGGCGTCCAAGGGCTTCATTCCCCGGATCAAGGGCAAGCTCGCTCATGCCAACGAATATCTGACCAAGCCCATCGAGACGGCGCAATTGCTTGAGTTTATTCATAAATACCTCGGCAGCCCTCGGGTACGCGGACGCCTGGACAAGATCGAACGCGATTACGGGGAACGTACCGCGCAATCGCGCTAGTCCGCCGCCACGAGGCAACGACGGGTACGCATCGGAGCAGATATGCCTCGGATTCCTCGGCTGTTTGGGCGCAAGCGTGACGAAGACAGCACCCCCGCGCCAAGTAGTATCGTGCCCACGGACTCGGCCCCGCCGGCTGAAGCGGTCACTCCTCTGGATCCGGTGGCCATCGCCGCCGATCCGCTGGAAGGCGAGCTACCGCTAGCGGTGCCCAGCCACGAAGACGAGCCTGATCAAGCGGACGAGCAAGAGACGGTTCCCGAGCCTATCGAGCACTGGCCGGTGAACTCTCCGCCGGAAGCCGCCCAGTCGACCGAGTCCCCAAAGGATCTGGAGACGGATCCTCTCCCACTCTCGGGAAGCGCGCGAAAGCATCTGGACCTTGTACAGCCGACTGAGCCGCGCGAGACCATGGCGCCGCCCGTGGTCGAGGCAACCGACCCGGCCCCAGAACCCGCGATGCCCATCCCCAAGACTTTGATTGGCGGCAAGGAAGAAGATCTGGTGCCGCTCATCCCAGATACCGAGGCAGATGTGGCTGGGAGCGGTGAGCTGGACGAGACGGGCACCGCCGAGGCGGCGGTGGAGTCGCTCAAAAGCGCGTCGGAGCTCCTGGTGGCCCGCGTCAACTCGCTGCGCACTCTCTCTGATCCCTCGCAGATCGTTCCCGGAATGATTGCCCTGATTGGTGAACTGGATGCGCGCTACACGCGCGACATGGGGATTACGCGCCGGAATGGCCTGGAGGATGTCCTGCGGGACGTCCATCGGCTCATGGCCGAGGGCGACCGCTTTGTTCTCGAGTCGCTGGAGAATGGCCGCGGCGGTCTCAGCGCCGACGCGGTGACGCGGGATCTCCGGACAATTGCCCCTGGTGATCGCCCCCGGATGCTGGGCCACTACGTCACCGTCCTGGCCTTCATGATCCAGCGGGTGCTGCACCAGTATCTCCGCCCTCTGGAGGAAGACGAGACGCGCACCTACGAGATTAGCTACCGTCTCGATTATCTGGTCGAGGGAGTGCGGGATATTCTCCTGGCGAAGGTAGCCGCTCCGGCGCGGTAAACAGGGCCAGTCCGCTCTTGATCAAAAGAGGCGAGGCTGCGATGGCGCTTCCTCCGTGGGCGGACTTTCCCGGCCGGGACGCGGCCAGCGGAAGCGGGCCAGGGGTACTCGTCCCTTG
>JANWHO010000242.1 GCA_025450375.1 Chloroflexota bacterium | reverse complement strand
GCCAGGGCGATCCCCCGAGTCCAGCGAAGAACAACAACCACGATTCCGACCACCACGGCCAGAACCACGACACCGATGGTGATATTGTGGCGGATGAAGTGCACGGCATCGAACCAGTGTGCGCCCAGGGTGTACCCGAGAATCAGCATGGTAAAGGTCCAGATCAGCGCGGCGCCCGCGAGGATGCCGATATAGGCGCGGTATGGAACCCCGAATATGCCGGCGAGGGCGGGCATATAGGCTCGCAGCACGGGCATGAGGGGCCCATAAAACAAAATGGGACTCCCGCGCCGCTCGATCCAGCGTTCTATCCGATCCACCCGTTCGGTATGCATATGGACATATTTGCCGTAGCGATCGAGCGCGGCCCGTCCGTACCGCCGACCAATCAGGAAGAGCAAGGAGTTGCCCAATAGGGTAGCCGAGGTGGCAAGCAGCCCCATGATCATCAACGAGAAGAGATTGCCCGCCGCCAGGAAGCCGCTCCCCAGAAGTACCACCTCACTGGGTAAAATAGGGAACGGGACGCCGCATTCCTGTACCAAGAGGAGCAGAAAGATGGCAACGTATAGCCAGACTCCATCCACGCGGCTGAGAATGCCAAGTGAGTCATGATCGTGTGCCCGCGCGCAGAGGTCGCCCGCTCGGCCAAGCAGGGCGCCTGGGTGGCCATTCCGCGCCTGGGCACAGGCATCGCTCACATGACCGAGCGCGCGCAGCCAAACTCCATCATGCACGTGCCGTTGTCTCCGTCGTAGGCTCCTCTGGTATCTAACTTTGTGTAGCATAGCAGAGGACTTACTAATGGCGAGGGGCCCCTTTGGGGTACCCGCGCCCATCCGCTCGCTTCCCGGAGGAAACCATGATCGATCCGTTGGCCATCAGAGTGGCGAGCGAGCTTAGCATACCGCCCGCTCAGGTGGCCCGTACCATTGCCCTTCTCGACGACGGCAACACGCTGCCGTTCATCGCTCGCTATCGGAAAGAGGTCACCGGAGGTCTTGATGAGGTCCAGATCGACGCGATTGGCCGGCGCATCACCGCGGTTCGGGCTCTTGAGGCGCGCCGGGCGGAGGTGCTCCGGCTGATTGGTGAGCAGGGGAAGCTGACACCCGAGCTTGGCGGCGCCATTGCCGAGGCCGCGACCATGCAAGCCCTGGAGGATTTGTATCTCCCCTACCGTCCCAAGCGAAGGACGCGGGCCATGATTGCCCGAGAACGCGGCCTGGAGCCGCTGGCCATCCTGATTTTAGATCAGAGACCTGGCGACCGTGATTCCCTGGCGGCAGATTTCGTCGATCCCGAGCGCTCGGTGGCCGACATGGAGGAGGCCCTGGCAGGGGCGCGCGATATCGTGGCCGAGGAGATTGCCGAGGACGCCGGGGCGCGGGCCGACCTGCGGCACCTCTTTGGCACCGCCGGGCGCCTCACCGTAACGCTGGCGGACAAGGACAAGGATACCGAAGGCACCTACGCCCAGTACTATGACTTTCACGGCGCCCTCGCCACTTTGCCGGCGCATCGCCTGTTGGCGATTAATCGCGGGGAGCGCGAGGGAGTTTTGCGGAGCCGCACCGAGGCGCCGGGAGATTCAATCACCGCCATCCTGGAGCGGCATTTCCCCGCCGACGACCGCTCGCCGCTGGCCGGCGACCTCCGGCGCGCGGCCGAAGACGGCTACGAGCGGCTGCTTGGTCCTAGTCTGGAGCGGGAGATTCGGGCCGCTCTCACTGAGCAAGCGGAGGAACACGCGATTGGGGTGTTCGCCGCGAACCTCCGGCCCCTGCTCCTGCAGCCCCCGGTCCGGGGGAGGGCCGTGGTGGGGATCGACCCTGGCTATCGCACCGGATGCAAGGTCGCCGTGGTGGACCAAACGGGGAAGGCACTGGAGGTGGGGGCGATCTTCCCCCACCCGCCCCAGGCCCGACCCGCCGAGGCCCGCGAGGCCCTGATCCGGCTGGCCCGCGGCCACCAGGCTACCGTATTCGCGATCGGCACGGGCACGGCGAGTCGCGAGACGGAAGTGCTGGTGGCGGAGGTAGTGGGCACCCTGGGTCGGGACTACGGATATGTGATGGTCGACGAGGCGGGAGCATCGGTCTATTCTGTTTCGGAACTGGCGCGCGAGGAGTTTCCTGATCTGGACGCCACCGCCCGGGGGGCGATCTCGATCGCCCGCCGCCTTCAGGACCCGCTGGCCGAATTGGTCAAGGTGGATCCGCGGTCGATTGGGGTGGGCCTGTATCAACATGACGTGGACCAGACCGCGCTCGCTGGGGCTCTGGATCGCGTGGTGGAGAGCGCGGTGAACTTTGCCGGAGTTGACGTGAACACCGCCTCGGCCGCCCTGCTTCGGCGGGTTGCCGGTCTGAACCGGAAGGTGGCGGGAAACATCGTCCAGCACCGGAACGAACACGGTCGATTCCGGAAACGCCTGGAGCTGAAGCGAGTAGTAGGGCTCGGCCCGCGAGCGTTCGAGCAGGCGGCCGGGTTCTTGCGGGTCCCGGACGGCGAGGACATTCTCGATCGCACGTTTATTCATCCCGAAAGTTATGCCGCCTGCCGCGCCCTGATCGAGCGCATGCCGCCTGCCCGGGTTGGCGAGGCACTCCCGGCCCGCGCGACCCGGTTCACCTTCGAGTTGGCGGCCAGTCGCGGCGCCCGAGCGGCGCTGGCCACCGAACTGGGAATCGGGGAGCCGACCCTGGCCGACATGTTGGACAACTTGGCCAAGCCCGGCCTTGATCCACGAGCCGAGCTTCCGGCACCGGTGGTGCGGACCAGCGTGCTCACCATGGATGCTTTGAAGCCGGGGATGATCGTGCAGGGCACCGTGCGGAACGTGGTGGACTTCGGCGCCTTCGTGGATATCGGTCTCAAGCAGGCCGGGTTGGTCCATGTGTCGGAACTGGCGGACCGCTTCGTCCGCTCTCCGCTGGAGGTGGTGCAGGCGGGTCAGGTGGTGATGGTGCGCGTAATCAGCGTGGACGAGGCACGGGGGAGAATCGGCCTCAGCATGCGCGCGCAGGGCTCATGACCATGCCATTGAAAGTCTGAGCGGTACTATACCTGGACAGTGCTTCCCTCCGCTCGGGTATCCTGGCCATGGTGAATTACGACTCTCGATGTCGATCTCAGGGACGGCATGAAGCAGCGATTGGAGTTACCTGGAGTGCCCGGACGGCGGTTTTCAACCTGGTTGCTAACTTTCTGCATGGCGGTGGTCTGCGCGCGCGGCCTGTTCGCGTTTCCGCAAGTGGCCCGTGGCGCGGGATCCAGCTTCGTATTTTTCGAGAAGTTCCCGCCGGATAACCCTCGGCACTGGAATCTCCAGCGGCTGAGTGATGGATCGCGTACTTACCTTGCCGGCGGCGTGCTCAACATCGTGCGGACCAAGCCTGGCACCATGCGTGGCTGGCCCCTCGCGGTGAAGGTGCCCGCTGCTTTCCAATTCAACGTTAAGATCCGTATTCTTACCGGGACCGATCCGTACGCCGGAGTCTCGTTCTGGGATGATCTTGCCAACCAATTCGTCCTCTTCGCGATCACTCCCGATGGGACGGTGGGGCTCTTCCGCCGGAACGCCAAGGGATTTACCTCGATTGTCTATTGGAAGCAGGAAAAGTCTCTCCATACCGGTCTTGGAGCCGTGAACTCCCTGGCCGTCAATCTTGACCCGGCAAGCGCGGCCGAGGGCCGGACCTTCTTGATTAACGGAGTTCCCCTGGGAACGGCCTGTCATGACACCTGGCGCAAGGCCCTTGGGAACATGCCGGCTTCACCCGTTCATGGCCTGCACGTCGGGGTGGTGGCGGGCGCCTTCGCGGATTCTCACGCCGTCCGCGTCCAGGTGTTGGTGGCGAGCATGTACGACGGTACGCACGCGGGTCCAGTGCCCGCGTGTCATTAGCCATCAATGGCTGATTCCGACGATGCGATTGCCCGCCGCAAGACCGATCATCTGCGGATCAGTCTCGAGGAGGACGTGCGGGCCAAGGGAGTGGGTTCCGGCTTCGAGCGCTTCCGCTTCGAGCATCAAGCCCTGCCCGAGATCGATCTCGCGTCGGTAGGGACGGAGACCAGCCTGTTTGGCCGCGTGCTGCGGGCGCCCATTCTTATTTCCTCCATGACCGGCGGGGTCGAGCGGGGACGGGAGATCAATCGGAATCTGGCGGTGGCGGCTCAACAACTTGGGGTGGCCATGGGCCTGGGGTCGCAACGCCTGGCCCTGGAAGCGGCGGATCGTGAGACCCTCTTTCAGGTGCGGGACGTGGCGCCCGACATTCTCCTTTTCGCCAACCTCGGCGCGGCCCAACTGAGCTATGGCTATGGGGTCGAGGAATGCGCTCGCGCCGTGGCGATGGTGGAGGCCGATGCCCTGATCTTGCACCTCAACCCGCTGCAAGAGGCCGTCCAGCCCGAGGGCACCACCAACTTCGCCGGATTGGCGGCCCGAATAGCCGAAGTGTGCCGAGACCTGCCGGTGCCCGTGGTGGTCAAAGAGGTGGGTTGGGGGATTTCCGAGACGGTGGCGCGGCGACTGGCGGACGCCGGCGTGGCGGCGATCGACGTGGCGGGGGCGGGTGGCACCTCATGGAGCGAGGTGGAGCGCCATCGGGCCGGGACCGAACGGGCGGCGCGGGTGGCGGCGGCCTTCGCCTCCTGGGGGATCGGGACCGCCGATAGTCTGCTGGCCGTACACAGGGCGGCGCCTGAGCTTCCGGTTTTCGCCAGTGGGGGGATACGGGACGGGATCGACGTGGCCAAGGCCGTGGCCCTGGGCGCCACGTTGGCCGGGCTTGCCTCGCCCGTGCTGCGGGCGGCGGTGCAATCGGCGGACGCGGTGGTGGAGGAGTTGTCGGCAATCGTGGAGGAGCTGCGGATCGCCATGTTTTGCGTGGGCGCCGCTACCCTGGCCGACCTCAAGGGTACGCCATACCTGGAGCGCCTCTAAATACAGCTCCGCATACCTAATCCGTCTGAGCGCTTTTGTCACCTGTCACCTCTATGCCCAAAAAGAAGGAGGAGGCCGCGGCCTCCTCCTTCTTTTTGGGCTTAGCCAACCTCCTAGTCGATAGGGATTTCCTTGTGAATCGTGTTCAGATTCACCCCACGCTGGTTATTGATGTATCGCGACACCAGGTAGATCACCAGGGCGATCACATAGAACGAGGCGAGGAACTTCAAGGATGTTTGGTTGTTGACTCCGTACGAACTGTTGTAGAGCCACATCCAGATGCTCCAGCCCAGGAAACCCAGCAGGATGGCGCCGCATACCGAGATCATCGGGATTCCGGCAATCTTGTACTTGGCGATCGGTGATTGGTCGTAGAGCCGCTTTTGCCGCCAGGGCAAGACCACGGCCACGATGGCCGAGCCGAAAAAGGTGACCGCGATGACCAGTACCGCGTCGAGAATCACGGTCTGGAATTGCCAGATGTTGTAGCTGTAGAGCACGGAGAGCGCCAGGCCGGGTATGACCATGGCCAACAGCGCATTGGTCGGCACCCCGCGGTTCACCGTCGCGGCCCACGAAGGCAGCACGCGGTCGAAGGCGGCGGCGAAGATGACCCGCGTGCTGGACAAGAACACGGTGCCGCACCAGCCCCAGAACCAGAGCGACAGCGAGAGAATCAGGAACAGTTGCAGAATGGAGTTGTTGGTCAGGAACGAGGCCAGCAGGCCGGGATACGGCCACACTGGCAGGCTGCCCGTGCCGGCCCAATAGGCTTGATTGGCGTCGTTATAGAAAGTGTCGGTGGTCACCTTGGCAATCAGGATCAGCGAGATCAGGGCCAGGGCCGTGGTGACGATCAGGGCCAGGGCCATCGATTGCAGGTTCCGCTTGAAGTCGTTCGCCCCGCGAACCTCTCCATACAGAGTGGCGCCCCAGTTGGGATACAGGTTGAAGAAGATCACCACGGGGATCAAGGCGAAGCTGCCGCCCAGGGCCAGCTTGTTGAATGGTACCGGCGTGTAGCCAGCCTTGGCCGCCGCTTGCAAGGTAGCGGCATACGCGCCCTTGACGCCGAATATCTTCTGATTGAAGTGGTTAAAGCCGTTCACAAAGTCGGCGTGGGAGTTGACCAGGAGCATGATAAACATGACCCCCAGCCCGATCATCCCACCCACGAAGCAAAACTTCTGAACCTTGGCGTAGACTTTCATTCCAGCCGCGATCACCGCGGCGGCGAATATCGAGACCACAATCGAGGAAATCAGATACCCGGTGTGACTGAGCGAGTTAATCGCCCAATCGACGAAGGTGTGATTGCCGGTAATCGAGGCCAGAATGGTACACACCGGGCTGATGAACTCGGTGGAGAATATCTGTCCATAGATCGGCACCCATAACCAGAGGGTGAAGACCCAGCCGGTAATAGCCAGCACGAAGCCGAGGCCCCCGCCCAGAATCCGGGTTTGCCACACGTAATCGCCGCCCGCTCTCGGCATCACCGCGATCAACCCGGCGTAGACGGCTACCTCGGCCAGGATAAGCAACCCACTGATCACGATCGCGGTCAGCAGATTCCCGCCGGGAGCGATTCCTGGGCCGTAGGTAAACTGAAACCACCCCAGGGTGACCAGGTTGATCGAGAAGAAACTATAGATAAACGCATCGAACGCGGCCCAGGAGCGGACCAAGCCCGTGGCGTTACGAACAAACAGATCGAGGCTTCCGGCAACGATAGGGCCGCGTGTACCTCCCAAGGTAGCCATGTGTGTTTCCCTTCCCTCCACTCCTGTTGTCGGTGACCGGCATCAATCGAGTTAACCTGAAGTAAGCCTGTGGTCGGCGAGCTTGGCTCCCTTGAACTCCACCACTGCGCCGAGCAAATTGCCCGACTCATAGGTACTGCCGGGATTAATACAGATCGTGCGGCCGATTTTGCTCGTCCCTCTCCCTTCGTGAATGTGGCCGTGGAGACTTACTTGCGGCTGATATTTTTCGATCATGCCCCTGACGGCGGTTGAGCCAACCGCCGCGAGAATATGGCCCGCGTACTTTGGCCGCATGTCGGCGTCGAGCTCGGGCGCGTCGTCCAGACCTGATTTATGAG
>JANWHO010000241.1 GCA_025450375.1 Chloroflexota bacterium | reverse complement strand
TGTCGGGCGTACAACCGACGCGCGCCGCCACGACCGTCGTGACCTACTGGACGTACCAGCAATCGGCAAAGGACATCCTCGCGGCTACCGACGCATCGATCAGGATCTTCGAGCAGCAGAATCCGGGCATTGTCGTGAAGACGACCGTGTTCCCCTATCCGGTGTACCGTGATAAGCTCTTAACCGCGGTGAAGGGTGGCCAGGCGCCCGATATCGCCGCGCTTGATCAGATCTGGACCCCAGAATTCGCCGCCTCCGGCAACATCATTCCTCTCGACCCCTATATCGCCAAGTCCAGCGTGGTGAAGCCCTCCGCCTTTTTTAAGGGTGCGTGGGCATCCGTTACCTATCAGGGCAAGGTGTGGGCGGTGCCGCAGAGCAACGACGTGTGGGAGCAACTCTACTATAACAAGGACATGTTCGCCAAGGCCGGCATTGCCCATGCTCCGCGCACCTGGGCGGAGATGCTGACGGATGGGAAGAAGCTGACCCACGCGCCCACCCAGTATGGTCTGGCTCTCCTGGGCCATCAGGGCGAGGACACTATCGTGTCCATCGACTCGTTCATCTTTTCCAACGGTGGGCACGTACTCAACGCCGCTGGCTCGAAGGCCGTGATCAACAGCCCGGCCGCGGTGCAGGCGATCAAATTCTATCAGAGCCTGGCGGCGATCTCTCCGGCCGGTACGGTCAACCGCGCCGAGGCTGATGCCGCCAGCTTGTTTACCGCCGGCAAGGTTGCAATGACCCTCGATGGCTCCTGGCAGCAGGACACCTATACCAGCCAGGGCGGTAGCAAGCTGCACTGGGGAGTGGCTGTGCCGCCCGTGCCGGCCGGCAAGTCGTTCCGCGGTACGCTCGGCGGTTGGAACATGGTGATCTTCAAGCAAACTCCCCATCCCGACGCGGCCTGGAAGCTGGTTCAGTATCTCGGCGAGAAGGCGCCGCAGATCGCGGTCAACGCCATCGCGCCGGCCCGAGTGGACGCCGCGAACGTGTTCCTCCACACGAAGCGGACCGGCGCCCCGGTCTTGCTGCAAACCCTGACGAGCGCCCTACCACGCGATCTCTCCCCTATTTACCCGCAAATCTCCACCATTGAGCAGACCATGGTGCAGAACATTTTCACTGGCATGGACGCGCAAAAGGCCGCTAACAAGGCCGCGAGCGACATGGATAGCGCTATCAGCTCACAGTAGGACCGCCCGACGAACGGATCAGTGCCAGCCGGCACGGCGCGGTCAAGGATGGCCGCGCCTCGCCGCGCCGGAGGAGAGAGTCATGAGAAGGACCACTACCGTGTACGCGCCTGATCACGCGCGGTCTGGCCGGGCGCGACGGGTTCCCGAGTGGGCACTGGGCTACTTTCTGATCCTGCCGGCGCTGCTGCTGATCATGGTTCTGATCGGCGGGCCGCTCTCCAAGGCAGTGGGGATCAGCCTGACCAACAGCACCTTCGTCAATCCCGTGCCGCGTTTCGTGGGCCTGCGCAACTTTGACCGCTTGCTGCAAGATCCCGGTTTCTGGGATATCGTGCGCACCTCGCTCATCTGGACGCTGGCGGTAGTGGTAGGGCAACTGCTGTTGGGCTTCGCCACCGCCATGCTGCTGAACACGAATTTTCGCGGGCGCGCGATCGCCCGATCGCTGATCATCCTGCCATGGGTCTGCCCAGGCGTAATCGCGGCGATCATCTGGCGGGTGATTGCCGACCCCTACCTGGGTCCAATCAACGCGGCGCCCTCCTGGATCGGTCTGCCGCACCCGGTCGTGGCCTGGCTCGCCCAGCCAACTACCGCGTTGGCCGCGGTGATCACGGCGGCAATCTGGAAGGGTACGCCCTTCAGCACCGTGATGTACCTGGCCGCGCTGCAGGGGGTTCCCACCGAGACGCTCGAGGCGGCGACTATCGATGGCGCGGGCGCTTGGGCCCGGCTGCGCTTCGTGATTCTGCCGCAGACCATGCCGGTGATCCGCATTCTCATCCTGCTCACCACCGTCTGGACCTTCAATTACTTCGAGTTGATCTACATCATGACTCAGGGTGGACCAGGCGATGCCACCCAGATCTTTCCCACCTATATCTATAAGCTGGCCTTTGACCAAATCCGCTACGGCATGGCCTCGGCCTTCGGGATGATCGCCTTGCTGATCCTGACCGCTTTCAGCCTCCTGTATATCCTGCAGCTTCAGAAAGCGCGGGTGTTCGAATGACCGCCGCGCGCCAGGCCGCATCGCCGCGGACCGTCCGCGCCCGCCGTGGACTTCTGTATCTGGCCGTCCTCCTCGTGCTCGTGTTCTTCCTCTTTCCGTTCTTCTGGATGATCTCCATGGCGCTCAAGCCCGTGACGGAGATCTTCGCCTTCCCGCCCACGCCGCTGCCCATCCATGCCACGCTCGACAATTTCCGGGTGGCAATTAACCCGACCTTCCTCCGCTACGGCCTTAATAGCCTGATTGTCGCGGTAGTCACCACGCTGGTTACCGTGCCGGTGGCGCTGCTGTGTGCCTACAGCTTCACCCGGCTGCGCTTCCCCGGCCGCGCACAGATCCTGGCGCTGATTATCATGACCCAACTGATGCCACTGGTGGTGCTGGTGGTACCGATCTATGAAATCATGGGCGACTGGCATCTCCTCAACACCTACTTCGCGCTGATCGTGGCCTACCTGACCTTCACCGTTCCGGTCGCGGTCTGGCTGCTGCGCGGCTTCCTGGCCGGACTGCCGGTCGAGCTCGAGGAGGCGGCGCGAATCGATGGCTGCACCCGGATGGGCGCGTTTTTCCGCATCGTGGTGCCGATCAGCGCCCCGGGTATATCGGCTACCGCGACCTACGTGTTCTTCCTATCCTGGCAGGAGTTTTTGTTCGCCCTGACCTTTCTCTCGGGCAACATGCAGACTCTGCCGGTTGGCGTGCTCGGCTACATCGGCGAGCATACCACTGACTGGGGTCTGCTGATGGCGGCCTCCTCGCTGGTCTGCGTGCCTGTCTTTGTTCTGTTTCTCTTCCTCCAGCGGCAGTTCATTGCCGGCCTGGTACAGGGTAGCGTGAAAGGGTAGCGACCGATGCGTCTAGCAGAGAAAGTCGCGATCGTCACCGGGGCGGCATCCGGTATCGGGCGCGGTATCGCCACGTTGTTCGCGCACGAGGGTGCGCTCGTGGTTATCGCCGATGTCGATGAGGCTGGAGGCTCTCGAATCGCCGGCGAGTTGGGCCATGCCCGCGCGCGCTTCATTCGTACGGATGTCAGCGACGGTTCCCAGGTGCGCGCGCTGATCGCCGAAACCGTGGCGGCATTCGGCGGTATAGATATCCTGATCAACAACGCGGCCACCGTCATCTTCAAGCGTTTGGTCGATACCGAAGAGGCTGAGTGGGACCGCGTGATCGCCACCAACCTGCGCGGCGTCTACCTCTGCGCGCGCTACGCCATACCGCATATGCTGGAGCGGGGCGGTGGCGCCATCGTCAATATGTCCTCGGTCCGCGCCCTGGCCACCACGCCGTTGGTCACCAGCTACGATGCCAGCAAGGGCGCGATTGTCGCGCTTACCCGCGGCCTGGCACTGGAGCACGCGCGCGACGGCATCCGCGTGAACTGCATCCTGCCCGGATCGATCGACACACCTGTGTTCCGCGCGAACCTGCGGGCCGAGGGCGATGAAGAGGAAGGCTATCGCGCCACGGCACGCGGGATCCCGTTGGGACGCGTCGGCCAGCCCCTCGATATCGCGCGCGTCGCGCTCTTCCTGGTCGGAGATGAGTCAGGCTATGCCACCGGGGCGCCGTTCCTGATCGACGGCGGGCTGGCGGCCCAGCTCTAGTTGGGGAGTTCAGCAGATGGGCATTGATGTGGAACGCGACGGATGGAATCGCGCGGCGCTGCGCGAGCACCAACTCGATGCGCTGGTCTGCCGCCTGCCCGAGAACGTGCTGCCGCTCACTGGGTACTGGCCTCTGAGCAGCTTTGCCTTCGCCCTGTTCCCGACCGAAGGCCCGGCGGCGCTGATCGCGGTAGATACCGAGGTGGAGAGCATCCCGGAAGGCGCGGTAGAGACGGTACGCGAGTTCGCTTGGGGTGTGCTAGGCGCCACCGATCCGTATGGGGCCGTGCAACGGCATCTCAAGGAACTGATCGACGCCGCGGATCTGACACGCGGGCGCATCGGCTATGAAGGCGGCTTCGAGGCCGTTGCCCCGGGCCACATGGCCGGCGAGACGATGGTGCCCGCCGCGGCGACGCTGGCGATGCTCGGGCAGGCCGCGCCGGAGGCAACCCTTGTCGACGCAACGGCGGTGCTGCATTGGCTGCGCGCCCGCAAAACTCCAGCCGAGATCGCGCGGCTTCGCCTGGCCAACGAGATCGCGGCACTCGGTCTGAGCGCCTTCCGTGATGCCTACGAACCAGGACGCGGCGAGGCCGAGGTCGCGGCGCGCGTCGAGGCGGCGATCCTCTCGCGCGGGATCGGCTACAAGGGGGCGCGGCACGTGCGGGCATGGACTCAGTTGATGACCGGGCCGCGTTCGGCCCGCGCCTTCACCCCGCATCCCGCTACCTCGGCTCGACGTATCGAGCGCGGCGACCTGGGACTGTTGGAGCTGGCCACGGTGGTAGATGGCTATTGGTCCGATCTCACGCGCACGCTGGTGGCGGGCAAGGTGACCGATCGCCAGGCTGAGATCCACGCGGCGATTCTGGCCGCGCATGCCCAGACGATGCGCGTGGCGCGACCCGGCATGACCGGTGCTGAGGTTGACGCGCTGGCCCGCGCGGAACTGGAGCGACGCGGCTTCGGCCGGTACTTCCTCCACCACACCGGCCATGGGCTGGGCTTCCGTTACCACGAGCCACATCCCTCCCTCCATCCCGCGAGTACCGCGGTGATCGAGGAGGGAATGGTCAGCAGCATCGAGCCGGGCATCTATATCGATACCTTCGGCGGCATGCGCCTGGAAGAGAACATCGTCTTCACAAGGGACGGCGTCAAGCTGCTCTCGCTGTACGACACCACGCTCAGTGTGGACGGCTCCACGCAGGCTTAATCAGCACTGGATGATCGATGGAGGAGATTGCATGATCGGCGCACTGGAGGGAATCCGCGTACTGGACTTCTCGCAGATGATGATGGGTCCCTGGGCGACCCAACTACTCGGCGATCTGGGCGCGGACATTATCAAGGTAGAGCGTCCCAAGGTCGGTGAGTGGGAACGCGGCCTGGAGACCATGGGCCAATTGCTGGAAGGGGATAGCCCCTTCTTCCTGGCCATGAATCGGAACAAGCGCAGCCTGGCGATCGATCTCAAGCATCCACAATCGCGCGCCATCATCGAGACGCTGACAGCAGAGGTCGATGTGGTGGTGGAGAACTTCCGGCCGGGTGTCCTCGATCGCCTGGGCTATGGCTATGAGCGGCTCTCTGAGATCAATCCGCGGCTGATCTACTGCGCGGCCAGTGGCTATGGGTCGACCGGCCCCTACGCGCGGCGGCCAGGCCAGGATCTGCTGATTCAGGCGCTAAGCGGCATGGCCGCGCATAGCGGGCGGGCAAGCGATCCGCCCACGCCTGCCGGCACGGCCATCTGCGACGCCATGGCCTCAATGATGGTGGCCTGCGGTATTCTCGCCGCCCTGCAAGCGCGCACGCATACCGGACGTGGCCAGAAGGTTGAGGTAGATCTGCTCAGTACCGCGATCGCTGTCCAATGCCAGGAAGCGGTGGCCTATCTCAATGGGCTGCCACGTTGGGAGCGGAGCGAGGCAGGCATCGCCCAGGCGTGGCTCGGCGCGCCCTATGGGATCTACCCCACATGGGATGGACACCTGGCGCTGGCCATGAACTCACTCGGCGTGCTTGGAGAACTGCTGCACCTGCCCGAGGTTGCCGCGTACGAGGGTGATCCGCACCGCGCCTATAGCGATCGCGACCGGATCAAGCGGCTACTGGAGACGCGGCTGCGCGAGCGCCGCACCGGCGAATGGCTGGAGTTACTGGCCACGCGGGATGTCTGGTGCGGCGAGGTCAAGGACTTCGAAGGCGTCTTCAGCGACCCGCAGGTGGTGGCGCGTGAGATCGTCACCACGGTCAAGCACCCGCGTATCGGCGAGCTGAAGCTGATCCGAGCACCGATCGTCTTCAGTGAGACGCCGGCCACGGTGCGCCGGCCACCTCCATTGGTGGGCGAGCACAACGCCGAGATCTTGCGAGAGCTGGGCTATGACGAGACAGCCCAGGCACGGCTCGGCGCGGAAGGTGTGTTCTGATGCCAGACGAACTGGTGCTCTCTCGCCGCGATGGGCCGGTGGCTATTATTCAGGTCAATCGTGAGCGCAAGCTGAATGCGATGAACCGGGTGGTGCTCGCGACGGTGATAGCTCGCCTGGACGAGGCGGCCGCCGATCCGGCCGTGCACGCCGCAGTGATCACCGGCACCGGTCGGGCTTTCATCGCGGGCGCCGATATCGGTGAGTATTGGAAGCAGGGGCTGGGTGCCTTCACCGAGTATCAGCAACTCGGGCGGCAGTTGCTTGAACGGATCGAGCGCCATTCCAAGCCCGTGATCGCCGCCGTGAATGGCTTCGCGCTCGGGGGTGGCTTCGAGATCGCCCTAGCGTGCGACCTGATCGTAGCCGGCGAGCAGGCCGTGTTCGGCCTGCCTGAGCCAGGGCTTGGCCTGGTACCTGGCGGGGGCGGCACGCAACGGCTCACGCGGGCGGTAGGACGCTATCGTGCCAAGGAGGTGTTGTTGTGCGGCCGCAGGCTTACGGCGCGGGAAGCGCAATCCTGGGGACTCGTGGCTGCTGTCGCGCCGCCAGGCGAGGAAATGCGAGCGGCGCTGCGACTCGCGGGGCAGATCGCGCGACTGGCGCCGCTCGCGGTCCGGGCCACGAAGCGATTGATCAATGAGGGCGAGGATGCCGCGCTGGCGACGGCACTCTCCTACGAACAGCAAACATTACTTGCGCTCTATGCCACGGCCGACGGGCAGGAGGGCATTAACGCCTTCATGGAAAAGCGACCCGCTGTGTTCACTGGCGCCTAAGCCGGGAAGTCGCGCGACATTCGCCTGAGACGATAGGGATCACGGTTGATGGGAGCGGGAACAGGAGTATGGCACGGCTACGAGGCATCACCTGGGATCATCCGCGTGGGCTGGCGCCCATGCTCGCCACGGCGGCGGAGTTTGAGCAGCGGCACCCCGACGTGCGAATTGGCTGGGAGGCGCGATCACTGCAAGCCTTCGGCGACCAGCCGATCGAGGATCTCGCGGAACAGTACGACCTGCTGGTCGTCGACCACCCCTTCACGGGCGTCGCCGCGCGGAGCGACTGCCTGGTAGCTCTGGACACCTACCTCCCCGCCGCGTTCCTGGCGGACCAAGCCGCGCACAGCGTGGGAGGTAGCCATGAGAGCTACCAGTACAACGGCCACCAGTGGGCGCTCGCGATCGACGCCGCCGCGCAGGTCAGCGCCTACCGGTCTGACCTACTTCGGAGACATGACCAGGAGATTCCACGGACCTGGGATGAGGTGCTCGCCCTCGCCCGACGATCTCGTAGCGCGCGAGTCGCCGTCCCGCTCTCACCAGTCAACGCTATCTGCTGCTTTCTCTCGCTCTGTGCCGGGCACGGCGATCCGCCGGGCACGGACCACACGCGGCTGGCGGATCGCCATGTCGGCGCACACGCCCTGGGGATCCTGCGCCACCTGGTGGAGGACGGACACCCAGCCATGCTTGCCCTCGATCCACCCCGTACCCTGGATCTGATGGCCACTACCGACGAGGTGCTCTACTGCCCGTTGCTGTTCGGCTATTCCAACTACAGTCGCCCGGGTTATGCGCCGCGTCTCTGCCGCTTTACCGACATCCCCAGTGCCGAACCAAATCACCCGCCCGTGGGCGCTATTCTGGGTGGCACTGGTCTGGCGATCTCGTCACGATGCCGGGCCATCAATGAAGCGTGCCGCTACGCGCGGTGGGTAGCGGGCCCTGGGTGCCAGCGTACCATCTACGTCCAGTCCGGAGGCCAACCAGGCAACAGAGTAGCCTGGACCGATCCTACGGTCAATGCCGCGACTGATGACTTCTTTCTCAATACCCTGGCGACCCTTGACCGCTCCTATCTTCGGCCGCGCTACGATGGCTTCATCGCCTTTCAGGATCAGGCGGGCGTCGTGCTGCATGATTACCTGCGCACCGGTGTGGACCAGCGAACGGTGCTTGATCGGCTCGATCGGCTGTACGTGGGGAGTAGGA
>JANWHO010000240.1 GCA_025450375.1 Chloroflexota bacterium | reverse complement strand
GCTCGCGCTCCCAGGGGCTGGTACGCTGCCCTGCATGTCGCACTTTGCCCGCCGTATCCGGCAGCAGTGCGGCGTAACGAATAACAGGTGGACTGGACGAGGAGCGAACGGCAGTCAGCGTCGCCTCCCCGCTTCTCGTAGGCAGCCTACGCGGGGCCAACGTATGGCGCATCGAGCGCGGCGCGCAAGGCGCTCACCGAATCGGCGACTGAGCGAGTTCGGTTATAGACCGCGGAGCCGGTGACACACACGTTGGCTCCCGCCGCCACGACGGAGGCGATGGTCGATTCGTTGACCCCTCCATCAACTTCAAGATCAGCCTTGGATCCGTGTGTGTCGAACAAGGCGCGCGCTCGACGAAGCTTGTCCAGTGCATGGCTGATAAACGACTGGCCACCGAATCCGGGGTTGACACTCATTATCAGCAGCAGATCGAGATCATCGATCACGTCCTCAATGGTGTACAGCGGGGTGGCGGGGTTCAGGGCGACGCCGGCGGTCGCTCCCAGCTCCTTGATCTGTGCCAACTGACGATGGAGGTGTGGACATACCTCCTGGTGGACGGTGATGTGATTCGCTCCTGCCCGCGCGAAGTCAGGAACGTAGCGGTCCGGCTGTACGATCATCAGATGTACGTCAAGGGGCAAGGATGTAGCGGCGCGCACGGCCTCTACAATCAACCACCCGAAGGAGATGTTGGGGACGAATTGCCCATCCATGATGTCCAGGTGGATGCGGTCCGCGCCAGCCGTTTCCGCTAGTTGAATCTGTTCCGCCAGGTGCCCTAGATCAGCGGTGAGGATTGAGGGCGCGATAACGCAATGGGTCAGGGATGGGTCGTGCCGCACCCCGGGCACGGATGAGTTTTCCAGCATTGCAGATCCTCCGGACGCAAGAGGCAGGGATGAGTGCCCTACCAAATCAGGCTACCAGGTAGGCCGAGTTCATGGGGCTCTCGGCTCACTGAGCCCCATCGACTGCTAAGTCCTCGTATCGCCGCCAATCTTGTACAGCTTGGTGCAAATCGACCATCGGTTGTAGGGGCACCCCTTGTGGGTGCCCTTGGCGACCCGCACGAGGGCCCCTACTGAGAACCACCTCGGAACTTCCGCCCCGATGCACTAGCTTGGATGATCAGCAACCCATACCCCATCCCTAAACACATTATGTAGAAGTAGAAGAATATATACTAAGCATATCTATAGGTACAATAGATATATAAGATATTTAACGCTAGCAAGAATCTATAGTTAGTGTATAATACTGAGTATCTTGTTCATCGCACGTTGTATATTCAGGGGGAAGTTGCGTTGGAAGCCGGAGGTAAGAATGGCCGAGCAATCTGAAATTGAGTCTCTGGCCATGGGAATCGTGGACGTGGTGACCGCGCTACAGGCCGCGATTCAAGCGCCGCCTCGTCCGCGTGGTGATGATCTGAGCCGCAGTCAATTGGCGATTTTGCGCTACTTAGCTCAGCACGGCCCGTCGAAAATGCGGGATTTGGCGGAGGGATTGGTGGTGACCCCAGCTACCATGACGGCACCAATCAAGCTGTTGGCACGCACTGGTCTGGTTGAGCGGCGCCATGACGACACGGACTGGCGCTTGGTGCGGGTTGAAATTACCGAGGCTGGGCGGACGGCACAGGGCGGGGCGGACGCTTCGCGGTCCCAATCCCTGGCAACCGCGCTGGCCACGCTCTCAGCCGAGCACCGGGCTCTGCTGATGGTATCGCTGCCAGCTCTCCGCGCCCTCGCGGCGGCGGTCGGCGCGCCCTAGAGGCGAGCCGGGCGCCCCGAGAGATGCACCTCTCACTGCTCTATCATCAGTCCACGTCGAGCACAAGCAAATCATCGATGGTCTGTCTCCGTTGCACGAGCCTGGCCTTGCCGTCGTCCACCGTGACCACGGCCGGGCGCAAAGCGCCATTATAGTTGCTGCTCATTGGGAGGCAATAGGCGCCAGCGGCCGGCACGGCCAGCAGGTCGCCAGACTGCAAGGCGGGCAGCATGGCCTTCTCGATCAGGATGTCACCGGACTCACAGAAGGGGCCGGCTACACTCACGGAAGCCTTGGGGCCGCTATCGAGCATTCTTGTGGCGGGCAGCGCCGCATACACGGCTTGATACAGCGCGGGGCGAATGTTATCAGCCATCCCGCCGTCGATCAGCACATAGGTGCGGCCGCCCCCCATCCGCTTGGTGGCGCCAACCGTGTACAGTGCTACCCCCGCTGGTCCAATCACCGAGCGCCCCGGTTCGACGTGCAGCGACGGTCGTCGCGCGGCCGGAAGGTGATCAAGCGCGGCAAGGATCGGCCCGAGCCAAACGCCCAAGGGGAGCGCCGGCTCGTCGGTATAGGTAATGCCGGGGCCGCCTCCGGGACTGAGTTGGCTCGGCCAAAAGCCACAAGCATCAAACATATCCTGGGCGAATTGCATGAGAATCCTTATCAAGGCCACATAGGGATCCGCGTCTTGCACCTGGGTGCCAATGTGGGCGTGATAGCCCAGAAGAGCTACCTCGCGTTGATGTCCAAGGGCCAGTTCGACCGCCTCGCGCGCCAGGCCGCTGCTCAGGGGAAGACCGAACTTGCTGCTGGCCACGCCCGTTTCCAGGTACTGATGGGTGTGAGCCTCCACTCCTGGGTTAAGGCGGAGTACCACGGGGGCCGGATGCTCGGCGCACCGCGCTAGATAAATGAGGCGCCGGAGTTCGTCCAGGTTGTCCACTACAATGGCGCCAATATGATTCTCCAGGGCCAGTGCCATGGCTTCATCACTCTTGTTGTTGCCGTGGAGGCGGATCCGATCGGGTGGGAAATCGGCGCGAAGGGCGATGGCCAGTTCGGCAGCCGAGCAGGCGTCGAGATCCATGCCCCATTGGGCCAAATAGCGCAGGAGCCAGGGAGCGAGATACGCCTTGCCCGCGTAATGGGCCCGCCCTCGCGATCCAAGGGCGGCGGTAACGGTGGAGCAGGCTGCCTTGATGGTGGCCGTGTCATACACATAACAAGGAGTTCCGAAATGTCGTGCCAGTTCAGTTACCCGCACTCCGCCCAAGGTAAGGACGCCGTCCGGATCCACTCGGGCCGTGGTCGGCAGGGCGCGATGCGGCGGTCGGTCGGATTCCGCCGGTGCGAACGGGGTCGGCGGGCTATTCCGCATTGAGATCCGGCTCGAAACGCTCGAGATATTGAATGACCGCCCGCGTAATCTCGCTCGGTGTTGAGGAGCCCGAAGTGACCGCCACCGTTCCTACCCCTTGGAATAGTTCGGGGCGAAGCTGCTCAACGTCATCTACCAGCACAGCGGGCTTGCCGGCGATCTTCCGCACGACATGAACGAGCCGCTTTGAGTTATTGCTGCGCTCGTCCCCCACGACAACCACCAGATCAGCATCCTCTACCTGCGTGGTGGCGGCGTTCTGCCGCTCCTGGGTCGCGTGGCAGATGTCGTTATGCACTTGAACGTGGGGATACCGTGTCTTCACGCGGTCGATAATTGCCTGAGTGTCCCACTGGCTGAGCGTGGTCTGCGTGGTGATTGCCAGCCTCGGCGACTCGACACTCAGAGCCTCGACCTCCTCCTGGGTTTCCACCAGATGGACGTGCCCGGGAG
The DNA here is from genome assembly GCA_025450375.1 of Chloroflexota bacterium. The sequence continues at coordinate 3,121 of JANWHO010000240.1, read as the reverse complement.
CCTCCCCGATTACCCCTTCCGGTTCGGGATGACCACGTTTGCCCACATAAATGATCTCATAGCCCTTCGCCACCAAATCGAGAACCAGGTCGTGGGTGCGGGTTACATCCGGGCAGGTAGCGTCCACGCAATTGAGACCTGTAGCGCGCGCCGCCTCCTTGACCGCCGGGGAAACTCCATGGGCGGTAAAGATCACGGTCCCGGTGGCAATCTGATCCAGAAGCGCCATCCGATCTGGTCCATCCAGATTGATGATCCCAAGCTCTTGCAGGCCGGCCACCGCATGGCGGTTGTGAACGATCTGGCCGAGCACGTAGATCGGGCGCGTCACAGCTGGGTCGCGCGCCACGCGCTTGGCCATTTGGATCGCGTCCACCACTCCATAGCAGTAGCCGCGCGGGCTGATCTTGAGTACACGCATGGTGGTGACTTGTCTCGCTTTCACTGTTAGTGTATCGGAAGATGGCTCTACGTCACGGTACACTGGACCGAGGGAACGCGCTTCGCATCGGAAGGGTGTAGGAGAGCGAGCCTCCGCTGTCACACCGGAAAATGAGGGTGTGCCCGAGGGTAGGGACGCGGGTTCGCTCGCCTGGGCTTGGGGAAGGAGGCGGCACGGAATGGAGGGCCCAAATGCCGAGCCTCCGGAGGTCGGGCGCGGAGCCGGCTCCGCTCCACTCTACGCTTACCGATCCCGGACTCCATCGGCTGGGATATTGATTCAGGCCACGCGTCTAGAGGCACGAGTACTCGCGACGGCCGAACTGGTCACCACGGGCAACTCCCCAGTGCTTTTCGTGAGTTCCGGATCACGGACACAGGCTGGTCTCCTGGAGCGCGCATTGCCAGGCCGCGGAGTGTTGTTTCTGGAGAGAAACGTCGATCCGGCGGAGTGGGATCTCCGGCTAGCGGAGGTGGCGGCGGGCGTCCACGCATTGATTATGGTGGATGCGCGTCTCCTATGGGACTCGCAATTGGTGGTGGCTTTGATGCGTCTTGGCCCTCGGCTAGTGGCCTTTGACCTTGCGCCGGGCGGAGAAGAGGATAGTGGCGATCGCTGGGCTATCGCGCTCCGGATTGCCCGCGTTCGGCAAATGTTTCCCGGAGTCTCACTCGAGGCAATAGGGGTGCCGACCAGCCAGCGGACCCGGGACTGGCTGGTAGCGCGGCTCGGACTCACCTCGGCCCGGCTCCACGAGGATCTGGTGCCGGCTGGGGTTGCCCTCCAGGTCGTGCGAGTCGCCTCGGAACGTGACCGATGGGGGGCGGTGCTGGATGCCGCGCTCCCATCCGGTGGTCCCCTACTGTTGGTGGCCCCATCGCGGGCCCGCGCGATTGCGGTCGCCAAGCGTCTAGGTTCGACCGCTAGTGCCTACCACGGCGGTCTCTTGCCTAGCGAACGGACTGCAATCCTGGAGGCCTATCGCCGGCGGCAACCCTCCGCCCTGGTGGTGACTCAAACCTTGCCGCGAACCGATGACCTTCCTTCTCCGGCGGCGATCGTGCTCACCCATCCCCCTAAGGATCCGGAGATTCTGGTTCTCTTGATGGGATGGGCAGCCCGAGGTACGGCGCCGGTTCCCCTTCTCGTCGTCTTTGCGCCGTCCGACCTCGCGGCCGCGCGGACGGGCGGATTGCGTCCCCGGCCCGATCTCTCGGACCTCCGAGAGGTCTACCGGGTGATTCGACGGGTAGCCCGCCGGGGGTATGCGCGGGTCCTGCCGGAAACTCTCGCCCCGGCGGATGGGCTGTTGCGTGGGCAGGCGTCGCTAGCCGCGCGTGGTCTCAATACGTTAGAGGTGGCCGGATATGTATCGCGTGGGGACGATGTTGGACGGGCAACGACACTCACGGTCCTGGTCACCGAGACCGCGAGTTTGGTCGAACGCGGCCTTCCCCCACTAGAAACCGGCGCGACTCCACCGGTGGATCCTCTAGCGGAGGCGCTAGCGCGGGGGGTCGATCCGATTCAATGGCAACGACGGGCGGCGGCGGCGGCTCTCGATGGGCTGTTGGTGTATCGTGTCGCCGGCAGGGAGCGGCTCTATCGCCTGCGCGACCCGGTCCGCGCGGCGGCTTCGGCCCTGCGGCGGGACGTCAGGGAGCGCGTGGAGGGGGCCGCGGACGATGCGCGGCTGATCGCGACCTGGCTTCAGGCATCGGGCTGCCGCGCCCGGGCATTGGCGTCAGCCATGGGCTGGCCGATCCCGGAGCCCTGCGGCCTCTGCGATGCCTGCGTGCCGACGCCGCGGAGATCCGTCATGCGCCAGGACGAACCCTGGCGCATAGCCCTGCACGCCCTCACGGAGATTCCCCTCGCGGTTCCCGAGGGAGCGGCGGAGCGTATTATCCGACGGGCGCTCAGACGAGCCGGGAGGCCGGGTGACACTACCACGACCAGGGCGGCTCTGGCCCGGCTACGTGAGAATAATCTTGTGCGAATCGAGGCAGGAGCGATGCAGCCCCGCGTCGTAGTCACCGATGAAGGAAGGACGCTCCTGACCGCGGGGTATCCTGGCTGAGTTGTTACTCGTCCGCGGGAATTGTGCTATATGACTTCACCGTCCCGTGCGTTTATAATAATTGCTGCCTTCATGTGCGCCTGGAAGGCTCCGCGGGCTTGTTCGCACCGCGACCTATGAGGCGTGTCCAATGAACTGGAGATCACGGATTATGGTGTAACTACTCGGCCTGTCGGAGGGAGGGTTGACCATGAGCGAGGATCTGCGGGTTGACCGCGTGGAATTCACTGCCGCCGTACGCCAGGATAACTCGTTGCAGCGCGACGCCTTGAGGCAGAGCGTGCCCCAGGAGAAGATCGGCGCTCGCGTGCCGCCGGGTGCCGAGGTTGAGGATGGGCGCGGACTCCTCGATACTGTGCATGCGCGCGGGCATGCTCGATGGTGGTTCGGGCGTCGCCAGTGCCGGAGTTGTCGACTGTTTTTCGCGCGGCGGCACGGGGCGTGGCTGACGGTCGGCAAGCCGTACGCGATGCGCTTTCATTGCAATGGCTGCGTCCGCGCCGCCCGCGAGGAATTGCTGCGCGGGGTGAGACAAGAACGAACTTGAATCCTGAGTGATGCGGGAGGCTGGGGCGTGGGCGGCGGTGGGAAATCCGCCG
>JANWHO010000239.1 GCA_025450375.1 Chloroflexota bacterium | reverse complement strand
CGATTATGGGATTGGTTCTAGCCCTCGCGCTCACCCTGGTCCTCTTTCTTCCCGATGCCTTGACGGTTCAGACCATGCAAATAGGGACCATCGCCACTCACACAATCCTCTCGCCCAAGGAGTTCTCAATTCCTGATCCCCAGATCACCTCGCGACACCGCGACTTCGCGACCAGGGCGGTTCCTCCCCAATACCGCGCCGTTCCCGGGCCCGAGGCTCAATCGCTGTCCCATGCCGTCGCGCTCTTTGGCGCCGCTCAGGTGCTCCTCGGATCACGCACCGTCCGTGGCCGAGGCGGCGCCATGGCGCCGGTGATCCTGGCGCGCCGGGCGGGAGGAGTGATCAGTCCCACGATGGCCTCGGATCTCTTGCGCCTGAGCCGAGCCGATCTCATCCGGGTCAAATCGGCGGTCCTGAACGCGCTCGCCGCGAGTACCAAGCTACCGCTTGACCCCACCCAGGCACACGCATTGAGACTGGCGCCGCCGTTTCGAGGCGCGACGCTCAGTTCCCAGGCCCGATCCGTCGCCTCGGCCCTTTTCGCGACATTCCTCCAGCCCAATCGGGTCGCGGACCCAGCGCTCACCGCGAAGGCGCGGTTGAATGCCGCCGCTCGGGTCCAGCCGTTGCAGGCCCATTACAGCGCCGGCCAGGTAATAGTGCGCGGCGGCGACGTGATCAGCCGGCGTACGCTCACCGCCTTGAGGGCGTCCGGAGTGATGGATCGGAGTTTCTCGGGGCAAACCCTGCTGGGCGATCTCTTACTCTCCCTGCTCGCCGCCGGGCTCCTCCATGGATACCTGATCACGGCCCGGAGCCCCATTCTGCTCCGTCCGCGTCGCCTCTTGCTGCTCGATACGCTCTTTCTCGCTGCCTGTATCGCGGCGGCCGTGATGACTCAGCAGCACGGTTCGCTCCCGTACACCTTCCCGGCGGCGGCAATCAGCATGCTGCTGACCCTTCTGCTTGATTTCCCCCTGGCCCTGGTGGCTACCGCGCTCTGGGCCTTTCTGGTTGGGTGGGAGGCAGGTGGATCACCCTTGATTAGCAGCTATTTTCTGGTCAGCGGAATGACCGGCGCCATGCTGATTCGCGGCACTCGGCGCTCAACTGGCTTTTTTGCCGCCGGGTGCGGGGCCGCCGTTGCCGGCCTGGTCTGCGTGGCGGCTGCAAGGTTACTGGCTCATGGGAATGATTGGCTGGGGATGGGCAGTGACGTGGCGGCGATCGCGCTCAGCGGATTGCTGGCCGCTACCTTGACTTTGGGCAGCCTGGCCGCCCTGGGCCGCTTGTTTGGGGTCACGACCGCTTTGCATATGCTTGAGCTGAGCCACCCCAATCATCCCCTCCTGCGCCGGCTGATGCAGGAGGCGCCGGGAACCTACCACCATAGCCTGATGATCGGTACCCTCGCCGAGCGAGCCGCCGAGCAGATCGGGGCCGATGCCCTCTTGGTGCGCGTGATTGCGTACTTCCACGACATCGGCAAATTGGTCCACCCCACCAACTTCGCCGAGAACCAGGCCGCCGTCACCAACATTCACGACCGCATTGAGCCGGAGGAGAGCGTGGCCCTGATCCTGGAGCACATCTACGAAGGGGTCAGACTGGCGCGCGCCTATCACCTGCCGGAAGTCCTGGAGGACGGGATCTGGCAGCATCATGGCACCAATCTGGTGAGTTTCTTCTATCAACAAGCAGTAGACTCGCGGGGTGAGGCGGGTGTGTGCATCGAGGACTTCCGCTACCCCGGACCACGGCCCCAGACCCGTGAGATGGCCATCCTCATGCTGGCCGATGGGGTGGAAGCGGCGGTGCGCGCCTCTCCAGGAGCTGATCCCGAGCAGATCCGCGGAATCATTCATCGTCTCACCCAGGAACGGATGCAGGACGGCCAGCTTGACGAATGTCCGCTTACTCTCCGCGATCTCGCCTCGATCGAGAAGAGTTTCGCTCTGGTCCTGCAAGGGATCTCGCATGGGCGGGTGCGCTATCCCCGTTCTCCGTTCCCGGCGGCAGGGAATCAATGAGCGTGGATCATTCCGAGGTTGAAGGGGCCTTTCAGCTGGTGATCGCCGGCCCTGAGGTCGAGGAACACTGGGCGGCCCTGGCGGAGCGGCTGGGAATTGGCGCCTTGCATACCCTGGCCGCGCGGCGGATCGCGCCGCGACGGGGCGAGGTGAGCCTGCTCCTGGTGGACGAGGCGGAGATTCAGGACTATAACCGCGTGTACCGGGGAATCGACGCTCCCACGGACGTTCTGTCGTTCTCCCAACTGGAAGGCGAGGGCCCGGACCCGCGAACCCTTCCCCCCGACTACCCGGTGCCCTTAGGCGATATCATCATTTCCATGCCGCGGATGCGCGATCAGGCCCTCGCCTACGGCCATAGCCAGGAGCGGGAGTTCGCGTTTCTTTTGGTGCATGGTCTCCTGCACCTTCTGGGCTTCGATCACCAGTCCCCCGAGGACGAAGAGCGGATGCGGGTCACGACCGAGGAATTGTTGGCGGAGGCGGGTCTGGCGCGAGATGCCGCGGGTACGTAACGGCACGTTAGGCGCCGCCTTCCGATTCGCCGGCCAGGGAGTCGTGTACGTGTTTCGCACGCAGCGAAACATGCGTATCCATGCCGGCGCGGCGGGAGGTGTCCTGGCCCTGGCGGGGCTTCTCGGGGTATCCCGTGTCGAGCTGGCCGTCCTCCTGCTCTGTATCCTGGCCGTGTTGACCCTGGAAATGCTCAACACCGTGGTGGAGGCCGTGGTGGATCTGGCAACCGAGGAATATCATCCGCTGGCAAAGGTCGCGAAGGACGTGGCGGCGGGCGCCGTCCTGGTCATGGCGGTTGGCGCGGCGGCGATTGGGCTTCTGATCCTGGGGCCGCCAATGGCGCGCGCCCTGGGCTGGTAACCGTTGCCGCTCAATGCCGGCGTCACGGTCCATGGTTTCCCGCCGGGGGCATGGATTCTCGTGTATAGTGGAGGGGCGCCGGGGCGCCGGGGCCGGCTTGTGGATCGGCGCCAACGCAAAGACGCCCGCGCGGAACGATTTTCGGTACTATGTGGCGCGGGGATACCATCCCCGCCTACGGCGAGCGGCATGCGAGGCAGGATGGCGAGAAAAGGGAACGGGCGTGGCCACCTCAACTGACCAGGCGGCCGACATACGAGTTGGGCGCGACGCTTCTTCGGAAGCCCTGGTCTCGCTGCACAACGTCAGCAAGGCGTACGCGAATGGGACGGTGGCCCTCCGCGGAGCCAATCTCGCGGTGCGGCCGGGTGAGTTCATATCCCTGGTCGGCCCGTCCGGTTGCGGGAAATCGACCATCCTCCGCATCGTGGCCGGCCTGGGACCAATCTCGGCCGGACAGGTGCGCGTGGCGGGTTTGGCGCCGGAGGCCGCACGGCGCGAACGGCACGACATGGCCTTCGTGTTCCAGGACGCTACACTGCTGCCCTGGCGGACCGTGCTCCGCAACGTGGAGTTGCCGCTCCTATTGCGCCGAGTAGACAAGCAGGATCGCCGCGGCGCGGCCATGGAGGCGCTCTCGACCGTTGGGCTCGGTGACGTGGCCCGCGAATATCCCCGGCAACTGTCCGGCGGGATGAAGATGCGCGTGTCGATCGCCCGGGCCCTGGTAGCCAAGCCCAGTTTAATGTTGATGGATGAACCATTCGGGGCCCTCGATGAGATGACCCGCGGACGCCTGAACGTGGAATTGCTCCGGATCGTGGCGATGGCCGGCTGGACGGTTCTTTTCGTCACCCATAATGTTTTCGAGGCGGTGTTCCTGTCCAGCCGGGTTGTGGTGATGAGTCCACGCCCAGGGCGGATTATCGCCGATGTGCCGATCGAGCTTCCTTATCCACGCGAGCCGGCCATGCGGACCAGTCTCGAATTCAACATGATCGCGAGCCGGGTTCTGGCCCATTTGCAGGAGGGATAGCGGCACGTGAGCCTGTCCATGCCCGATGATCGAGAAGTTGCCGTGCCGGGAACGGCAGTGGCTGCCGACCCGGCGACCGAAGGATCTGACGAGGTGTTGATCCTGGTGAAGAGCCGCGCTCGGCGCGTGGCGGAACTCGGGCTACCGCCAATCGTTGGCCTGGTGGTGCTGCTGGTAGCCTGGATTGGAATCATTCGCTGGCAGAATACACCGCCGATTCTGGCTCCATCGCCGGGCGATGTCTTCAATGGAATGCGCGACAATTCCGGTGACCTCTGGACCGCCCTGCTGTCCACGCTCCAGGATGCCTTCCTCGGGCTCGCCCTCAGTATCGGGCTGGGCGTGGGACTGGCGATCATCATGTCTCAGGCCAAAGTGCTGGAACGGACCATTTATCCCTATACAACCCTGGCCCAGACGATCCCGATCTTCGCCGTCGCGCCCTTGATTTACCAGATTGCCGGAGACGGCCACATCGCTATCGTGGTGGTAGCCCTGATCATCGCCGTTTTCCCTATGATCGCCAATACCTCGCTAGGACTGACCTCGGTGGATGCCAGCCAGGTCAACCTCTTCCGTATGTACAACGCCTCACGCCTGCAGGAACTGCTGCACCTGCGCCTGCCGTCCGCGATCCCGAATATCTTGACCGGGATTCGGGTGTCCAGCGGCCTGGCCATAATTGGGGCGATTGTCGGCCAGTTTCTCCTGGGAAGCGGCGACCCCGCTGGCGGCGGCCTTGGCTACGAGATTCAGTATGCCGCCCATCAAGGCGATTGGGGACTCCTGGGAGCGGCGGCGATCACCTCCGCCCTCCTGGGGATAGCGGTGTTTATTGTCCTTGGTTTGTTGAGCGCGCTAGCCCTCCGCAATTGGCACGAATCAGCCACGCGGCAGGAAAACTAAAAAGGAGGCGCCAGGTACGACCGCTAGAGGATCGCCGCGACCGTGATGGCCGTGAATCGTTGTATTGAGGAGAACATCATCCTATGAAGCGCACTCGTCTTTTCTCCATCCTGGCGGTAGCCGGCCTCCTCGCCGGAACGCGCGGTGCCCCGCCGCCCCCCACTCACGCCGCAAGCCCTGCCTATAACATGATCATGAACTGGTTTCCCGAGCCCGAGGAGGGGGGCTTTTACAATGCCCAGCGGCTTGGCTTCTATCAGAAGGCTGGAATAAACTCCTCGATCAGCGAGTATTCCTTCGCGATTAACATCACCATCCCCTTCGTCGCCGCCGGAAAGTACGCCTTTGGGATGGCGAATGCCGACGAGATTCTGACGTTCCGGGCCAGGGGTGCCAAGGTGGTGGCGATCCTTGGCACCTACCAAACGAACGATCAGTGCATTCTCTGGCACGCGAACGACAAAACGATCAAGACGCTCGCCGACCTGAGTAACCATAATCTGTATTACACGTTCGGCGCCGGCTACGAGGCATACCTGGTGCTGAAATATCACTACCGGAACTTCAAGACCTTCAGCTACGACTTTACCCCGAGAAAGTTCAGCCAGGATCCCAAGGGGACAAACCAGTGCTTCATCACCTCCGAGCCCTATCAGTGGGGCGAGCAGGGCGTGAAGACCAAAGCGGCGCTGATCGCCTCGACCGGCTACAACCCCTACGGTGATCTCATCTTCACCACCGAGGATATGATCGCCAAGCATCCCGACGTGGTGCGCGCTTACGTCAAGGCATCGATCGCCGGCTGGAACGGCTATCTGAACGATGCCTCCCAGGCGACGGCCACCAATGCCTATCTGGAGACCGCGCCGGGGGCCAAGAACTACAAGCTCAACCCCGGAGAGTTGAAATACAGCTACACCGAGTTGAAGCAACTGAAGTTGGTCAATGGCGGGGACGCCGCCAAGCACGGAATTGGTATCTTTACCCTGGTCCGCTGGAAAACCCTCCAACATCAAATGGTGAGTATCGGTCAAAAGGTGGGCGGGGTGGACGTCACCAAGGCGTTCACCAATCAGTTCCTCCCCAAAATGTAAACAAGTCCGGCGTCCGAAGGAGTTCCCGAGTCCGCGGGAACTCCTCGGACGCTTGGGAAGGAGCACTGAATGGCCTCCGACTACGACGTGATCGTGATCGGCGCCGGTCATAACGGCCTGGTGTGCGCCGCCTACCTGGCCCAGGCCGGAGAGCGGGTGTTGGTGCTCGAACGACACCACGAGGCGGGCGGTTGCGTGGCCACGGCATGCATCCCCGGCTTCCCCGAGGTCCGCATGGATATTGGCGGCCTCGAACAGGGTGCCTTCGCTCATTCCCCAGTCGTGCATGAGCTGCGCCTGGCGGATTTCGGTCTCCGCTACCTGACCCGCGAACACATCTATTCCTTCCCCTTCGCCGATGGGGCTTCCTGGTCTATTCACGCGGATCCAGCCCAGACCGTAGCCAGTATCGCCGCCATTTCCCCAGCGGACGCCGAGGCTTTCGAGCGGTTTAGCCGGTTTAGCGCCCAGGTACTGGAGCTTCTCGGCCTGGTCAGCGAGGGACCGCCTCCCAGCCTGGACGAATTGGCGACCCTGGCCGGCGCGGCGGGTAAGTCCGGGGCCACCCTCCTCCATACCTTTCTCTCCAGCCCGCGGCAAGTGGTTGATCGCTGGTTCGGGAACGACTACATACGGGCCTCATTGCTGAACTATGCCACCCACGCGCAGACCCCGCCCTGGCAATTGGGTTCCGGCTACGCGCCCTGCCTGGCGATTGGCGGCCAGGGGAGCGGCGGGACGCGTCCCGAGGGCGGCGGACGCGGACTGATTCAGGCGCTGGTCCGCTGTGTTGAGCACCACGGTGGAGCCGTGCGGTGCTCCGCGCCGGCCCGGCGTATTTTGATCCGCGACCGGCGCGCGGTTGGAGTGGAACTGGTCTCGGGCGAGCGTCTCACCGCCGGGCATGGCCTGGTGTCCGCCATCGACGCGCGCCGCCTCTTCACCGAATTGGTGGACGCGGGCGATCAGCCTGCCGCCTTCCGCGCGCGCATGAAGAGGCTGACCAGCGGACGCGATAACATCGGTGAACTGAGCATGGCCTGCGTCCTCCGCGAGGAACCAAAATTCGCCTCCGCAAGCCTCGGTTGTAATGCCATCAAGGGGTCCGTATGGCAGTCCGGCGTCGTGGAAGACGTGGAAAATGCCTTCATGGACATCCGGCGCGGAGTGATGCCCGAACGTCCCGGCGCCATGTGGGCGGCGCCCTCGGCTCTCGATCCTTCCCTGGCGCCCTTAGGCACCCATCTACTCTGGCTGGCCGCGTTTGTCCCCTACCAATGGCGCGATGGGAGCCATTGGAACCAGATGAAAGAGCAGGTGGCGGACCAGTTGCTTGCTACCGTGGGGACGGTGGCCCCAAATGTGCCGGGGAGCCTTATAGCCCGCCAGGTGCTCAGTCCACTTGACTGGCATCGGCGCACGGGAAACCTGGGCGGCAACGCCGATCACCTCGACACGGGCATCGACCAAATGCTCGGGAATCGGCCAAGTCCCGACCTCTCGGTTTATAGGACCCCGATTCGCGGGCTCTACCTCTCGGGAGCCGGCACCCATCCCGGTGGGGGCATTACTGGCGGACCAGGCCGGAACACGGCGCGGGAATATCTGAGGGATCGCGGTTTACTCCCCCGCCCGAGCCTCATCCAGGCGGGGCGCCGGATTTCCCGCTTGAGCAGGATCGCCCTCGCTGTCCACGGCGTAGGCAGGGGAAACTAAGGGCCATGCTACCATTTGACCTGATTCTGCGCGATGCGCGCCTTGCCGATGGGGCCCGCGTGGATGTCGCAATCCGCGACGGCATGATTATCGCCGTAGCGCCCGCCATCGTGGGCGATGCTTCCCATGAGCTTCGGATCGGCGGCCGAGTGCTGCTGCCCGCCTTCGTGGAGTCCCATACTCATCTAGATAAGAGCCTCACCTACGGTCTGTCGCTCAACCAGAGCGGCACCTTAAGGGAAGCGATCGCTCGGATCCATGAGATCCAGGACCGGGATACGGTGGATAGCATTTATCAACGAGCCCTGGCGAGCGCGCGGCGCTACCTTGGATTCGGCGCCACCACCGTCCGCACGCATGTGGACTTGAATTCCCACGTTGGGCTCCGTGCCGTGGAGGCCGTGCTGCGGCTCCGCGAGGAGCTGAGCGCGGTAATGCGCCTCCAATTGGTCGCTCTGGCTCACCCGCTGGTTGGGGATGCCGGCAAGCCCTGCCGTGAACTCATGGAGGAGTCGCTGCGGATGGGAGTCGATCTGGTCGGAGGCGCGCCCGCGCTGACCGAGGATCCGGGGGCGGACATTGACGCCGTGTTTGCCCTGGCGACCAAGTACGGCCGTGACATCGACCTCCATATGGATGAATCGGATGACGCCGCTGACTTTTGCCTTCCCTACCTGGCCCAAAAAACGATCGGCGAGGGCTTTCAGGGACGGGTGACGGCCGGCCACTGCTGCTCGCTGGCGGCGGTCGACGACCAGGAAGCGGCACGGGCGATCGAGCTGGTCCGCCAGGCGGAAATTACCGTGATCACCTTGCCCTCGGCCAACATGTATCTACTAGGGCGCCAGGACCAGGGCAGAGTTCGCCGCGGGGTCACTCGGGTCCGCCAGTTATTGGCAGCCGGGGTGCCGGTAGCCTGCGGCTGCGATAATGTCCGCGATCCATTCAACCCATTTGGGCGGTGCGATCTGCTTCTGGTAGCAAACCTCCTGGCACACGCCGCGCACCTGGGGAGCCCTGACGAGCAAGCGGAGGCCATTCGGTCTGTTACCAGCACCCCGGCGCGCGTTCTGGGCCGCCCAGAGCACGTGGTAGCTCCGGGTTGCCAGGCGGACCTGGTAGTGCTGGACAGCAGTGATCCGGCCGGCATCCTGGCGGACGTGCCGCCAAGGCGCTACGTGATCGCCCAGGGGAAATTGGTGGCGGAAACCCGCACCAGTCAGTGGATGGTTGACGCCGATTATCTGGATCCCGCCTGAATGTCACCTATGGTACGGGGCATGCGGTGGGGCGCGGCGGCGGTTCTTCTGGCCACGCTTGCCGGCCCCTGGCCGGCGAAGGCACGATCCACCGGGGCACCGGTTGGCCAGACACTCACGATCGCCGAAACGAGTCTGCCGAGCGGCCTGAATCCGCTCATCGATCCTCGGGCTTCCACCGCCGACCTTACGCGGGCCCTGTTCCTCAGTCTGCTCAGCGCCGATCCGCACGACGTGCTGGTCCCCGAACTGGCAACCGGCTACACGGTAAGCGACCATGGTCTCCGCTACCAGTTCACCCTGAATCCCCAGGCTCGCTGGCAGGATGGGGTGCCGGTCACCGCCGATGACGTACTGTTCACCACCCGCTTGATGCGCGACCCCAAGTTCCCCGCCGTCAACCGCTTCGGCTATGGCTCAATCGCCTCGATCAGCGCCGATAGCCCGCATACGATCACCGTCACCCTCCATTCGCCGTACGCGCCGTTCCTCCGGGCCTTCGCCACCACGCCGCTGCTCCCCTCTCATATGTTAGGACTGATTCCATCCGATAAGCTGGCCGGCTACACGTTTTTCAACCAGCATCCGGTGACTGATGGGCCGTACACAGTGTCCAGCATCACCACTGATTCAACCACGCTGACCGCCAACCCCGCGTACTTCGGCGGAGCACCCCGAATCAACCAGTTAATCTATAAGCGGGAGCCCAGCGAATCCGCCGCCCTGGCCGACCTTCGCGCGGGCACGGTGCAGCTTGTCAGTCCGTCGGTGGGTACTACCCCCAGCGATCTCCTGGCAGCCTTGCGACAGCCTGGATTGACCGCCTATTCCTCGCCCGGCTACGGCTGGACTCACATCGACCTGATTGAAAGTGGCTTCCTGCGGGACCATGTGGTCCGCCAGGCCCTCACCTACGCCACCCCACGTCAGGCGATCATCACCAAAGTGTTTCACGGGCTGGTCAGCCCCGCCGACGCGGACCAGCCGCCAACCTCGCAATATTATCAGCCCAGTATCGCCGGCTCGTTGGGCTATGATCCGACCCAGATCCCAGGTCTCCTGCGGAAGCATGGTTACTCGCTCAAACATGGAGTCTGGGGGAAGTACGGGCTTCCCCTGCGCCTTACCCTCTGGACTGATAGTAGTTGCGTGGACTGCGAGACGGTCGCGAACCTGGTAGCGGCAAGCTGGAGCGCGGCGGGGATCCCCACCAGCGTGCGCACGGAGAACACCCACAAGCTGTTCGGCTATCACGGACCGCTCTACAACCCCAATCGCCTGTACAGCGCGCAACTCAACGCCGTGCTGTATACCTGGACTACCTCGCCGGAGCCGGACGACTCGTTCTATTGGTCCTCCAAGATGATCGTGCGCCCAGGCAACCTGTCGGGCGGAAACTTTGATGGCTTCAGCAACCCAACGGTTGATCGGTTGCTCGGAGATGCCCTGGTGACCACCAGCGACAGCCAGCGGGTGGCGCTGTATCAGCGCATCCAAACCCTGCTGGTAGCGGATCAGCCGGATATTTTTCTCTATTGGGCCCAGCATTTCACCGTAGCTACCACTGCCTTGAGCGGCTACCAAGCGAATCCGTTTTATCCGGGTATTGTCTGGAACATCAGCAAGTGGCGGCTCGGCTAAAGCGGGGCCGACGGACTCAAACGGCCGGTGATTCCGGCACGTCGGTACGCCGATAGAGCGCGGCCACCGGGAAGCGCACCCCTATGGATACCAATTCCACCTCATCGCCGGGACCGTAGGCGCGGAACAAGCCCCAGCCATCATCCAGGCGCCGGTTGACTTCCACCGATTGGTACTCGGTGGTCACCAGCACGTACTCCTGAAGACTCTCGCACTGTCGGTAGTAGGAGAACTTGCGGCCACGGTCGTATCGCTCGGTGCTGTCCGACAATACCTCAATCACCACGCGGGGCGCGTCAACCTCGGTTTCTTCCCGCTTGGCCACGGCCGCGCCCTCCCCGCAGGTGACGACGACATCTGGGTAGGTGTACCGATCGGCCGAGAGCCGCGCCGCTGTCTCGAATATATAAGCCATGCACGGTCCATCGCTCAAAAGGGCATCCAGCACGCTCGTCGCGTTAAAAGCTATCCTCGAGTGGGCCTGCGTACCCCCTGCCATGGCATACACGTAGCCGTCGATGTATTCATGCCGCACGTCGTGGCTCTCGCGCTCCAGCGCCCGCCACTCCTCGACCGTCATGCGCCAGCGATCAATCTGGCCCGACACCGGTTCGGCAACCATAGGTTCGTCCTCCTTACCAATCAGGGTAGCTCTTTTCCGGTGCCCGTGGGGCCTCTGAGATCGTCCAGCT
>JANWHO010000238.1 GCA_025450375.1 Chloroflexota bacterium | reverse complement strand
GGCGCCGTTCTGGCAGGCAATCTCCACTTGCCTGGCGAATTGGTCGATCCCCACCCCGGCGCTCAGGATGACCCAGGGCTGGCTGGTGGCGGCGTCCAGCTTCCGGCACCACTCGCCTAGGTTATTCTCCTCGAAAGGATAGGCGAGGTCGACCGGGAACTCGGCCTTGTAGACATCGAAGCCCAGGGGACAGAGTTCTTCCGCCGAACGGACCACCGCGTCCGGCTTGCTTTAGGCGAAACTCTCTTTATCCTGGCCGGCCAGTGGGTAGGCTACCGCTTCCACCAGCAGGGGGATGTCGTACTTGCGGCAATCCTCCAGCACGGAGGCGACCACGTCGCGCTGTTTGCGGGCGGCCTCCATCTCGTCGGGATGGTAGTAGACGAGCAGTTTGACGGCGCTGGCCCCCATCCGCTTGATCCGGACCACCCCCCAATCGGGGATCAGTTCGGCCAGGCGGCCGCTGCCGTCCAGGGTATATCCGGTCTTCTCGATCGAGACGATCAGCCCGCAACTGCCGGGGAGCGCCCCTTCCGCGATGCATTCGGCGGCCCCGTATTCCGGGTCGATCAGCAAGGCACTGGCATGAGGGGCCAGCGCCCCGACCACGTCGATCTTGGTCTGGCGCATCTCCCCGTAGGGCACGTCGCCTCCTGGATTGAGCATGGACTTGAGCGCCCCCCGCTGGTCCATCGCGGCCATGGTGAAGATGCCCTGCTGGTTGGAGATTTGTTGCAGTCCGCGCAACACGCCAATGGATATGGCCATGGTTCTTCCTTTCCCCACCCCCGGTAGGTTATTTTTTGGGCGCCGATTTCACGGCGTGCCCGCCAAACTCATTACGGAGCGCCGCCAGCATACGGTCGGTGAAACTATTGGCCTGGCGGGAGCGGAAACGCTCGAACAACGAGAGGGTGATCACGGGGGCGGGAACATCCCCGTCCATGGCCGCCAACACGGTCCAGCGGCCCTCGCCGGAATCCTCCACGTAGGGCTCCAGGCTATCGAGGCCGGGATCCTTCTTTAGCGCGTCGGCCGCCAGTTCCAGCAACCAGGAGCGGACCACCGAGCCATGGCCCCACAGGTCGGCGATTCCCGGCAGATCGAGATTCGGGAACAGCTTGGAACTCTTCATAATGTCGAAGCCCTCGGCGTAGGCTTGCATCATCCCATATTCGATCCCGTTATGGACCATCTTGACGAAATGGCCCGATCCGGCCGGTCCGCAGTGCTTGAAACCGTCCTCGGGCGCCAGGGTGATCAGGGCCGGGGATACATGGGCGATCGCCTCGTCGGAGCCGCCCGCCATCAGACAGTAGCCGACTTGCAGGCCCCAGACGCCGCCGCTCGTTCCGGCGTCCACGAAACGAAGCCCCTTGGGCGCCAGTTCGGCGGCCCGGCGCATACTGTCGTGCCAGTTGGAATTGCCGCCATCGATGATCGTGTCGCCGGATGACAACAGGCCGGCCAGTTCCTTGATCGTATCCTCGGTCGGGCCGCCCGCCGGGACCATCACCCACACCGCGCGCGGGGCTTGCAGCTTACTCACCAGATCCTTAAGCGAGTTAGCTCCGGTAGCGCCATGATCGACCGCTGTTTGGACCGCCTCCGGGCTGCGATCGTACGCCACCACCTGGTGGCCGCCCTGGACCAGCCGAGTCACCATGTTGCCGCCCATGCGGCCAAGGCCAATCATCGCGATTTGCACATGACCTCCCTCAGGTCGCCGGCGCGACCAAAACACATAGGCACGCGCTGGACGCGGCAGTCCCACGTCCAGCGCGTGCCATCCACCCTACTAACCCGCGTGGGCCAGGACTTCCTGGCACTTGCCGCTAATCGTGGTCATGAGATCGGTGAACGACTTGGAGAACGACGCCACTCCGTCGTCCTGCAGCTTCCGCGTCACCTCGGCCATGTCGATCCCCGCCGCCTTCAGTCGGCGCGACAGGTCGCGCGCTCCCTCGACATCCTCTTGCAGGGAGTTCCGTACCCGCCCATGGTCCAGGAAGTCGGTGATCGTGCCGGGCGGCATGGTATCGACGGTGTCGGGACCGATCAGTTCCTCCACGTAGAGGACATCGCGGTAGGCCGGATTCTTGGTGCTGGTACTCGCCCACAGGGGGCGCTGCCGCCGAGCGCCCTTGGCCGCCAGGGCCTCCCAGCGCGGGCCGTTGAAGAGTTGCTCGTACACATCGGCGTAGGCAAGCTTGGCGTTGGCGATCGCCGCCTTCCCGTGGAGCGCCTGATATTCGGAGGCCCGCGCCGGGTCATCCTTGGCCTTTTGGTCGAGCAGCGCATCGACGGCGGTGTCCACCCGGCTGACGAAGAACGATGCTACCGACGAGACATTGTGCAACGGCTTCCCGGCTTGCGCCAAATCTTCCAACCCCTCGATGTAGGCATTGGCGATTGCCCGGTAGCTGTCCAGCGAGAAGAGGAGGGTGACATTGACGTTCACCCCCTCGCTGGTCAGCTTTTTGATCGCGGGAACCCCTTCCGCGGTGCCGGGGATCTTGATCATCAGGTTCGGGGCGTTCAGGAAGCCGAAGTAACGGAGGCCCTCGGAAATCGATTTGGCGGTCTCGTGCGCTAACTCGGGGAGCACCTCCAGGCTGGCGAAGCCATCGCCACCCTTAGTCCGGTCGTAGACCGGGCGCAGGATCCGCGTCGCGTTCCCGAGATCCTCAAGAACCAGGGCGTCGTAGATCTCCTCCGTGGTCTTGCCCGCTCGCCCCATGGCCCGGAGCGTATCGTCATACTCCGCTCCGCCGCTGATCGCCTTCTGGAAGATGGTTGGATTGGAGGTGAGGCCCACGATCCCCTGGTCCACGAGCCGTTGCAGCTCGCCGGTCTGGAGCATCCCGCGGGTAATATTGTCGATCCAGGGGCTTTGCCCGTGCTCGAACATCTGTTGCAGAGTATTGGCTGCCATAATCTTCCTCCTACTTCTTGACCAGAGCCCTGGCCCGGTTCGTCACGTTCTCGGCGGTAAAGCCATACTCCTTGAACAGCACGTCCGCTGGCGCGGAGGCGCCGAAGTGATCGAGGCCTACCACCGTGCCGTCGAGCCCGGTAAACCGGAACCACGGCTCGCTCGCCGCCGCCTCGCAGGCCAGGCGGGTCCGCACCGCGGGGGGCAGCACCTCGTCTTGGTATGCCTTCGGCTGGCGCAGGAACAGTTCCTGGCAGGGCATGCTGACCACGCGGGTGGCGATCCCCTCGGCTTGCAGGGTGGTCCGCGCCCCTACCAGCCATTGCACCTCGGAGCCCGAACCCATCAAGATGAGGTCAGGGGTGGACTTGCCTTGCTCGCGGGCCAGGATGTAGCCGCCCTTGGCGGTATCGGAGACCGGCTGCCCTTCATCGTGGTTCAGAATGGGCAGTTTCTGCCGGGTAAAGCACAGGGCACTGGGCCCCTCGCGATGACTGATCGCCATTCGCCACGACTCGGCGCTCTCGTTGGCGTCCGCCGGGCGGAATACCAGTAAATTGGGGATGGCCCGCATGGCGGCCAGCACCTCGATCTGCTGGTGGGTGGGTCCATCCTCGCCCAGGCCGATTCCGTCGTGCGTATAGACGAAGAGCGAGGGACTCTCCATCAGAGCCGCCATCCGCACCGGGTTCATCATGTAGCTAAAGAACATCAGGAAGGTGCCGCCAAAGGGCCAGAGGCCCCCATGCACGGCCATCCCGTTGACGGCGGCGCCCATCGCGTGCTCGCGGACCCCGAAGTAAATGTTCCGTCCTTGATAGTTGCCGGGGCCGAATATCCCCATTCCCTTGAGATCGGTTTCGGTCGAGCCCGAAAGATCGGCGGAGCCGCCGATCAGGGTGGGAAGATGTGGAGCGATTGCGTTCAGCACCTTGCCGCTGGCCTGGCGGGTCGCCTGGGCATCGTTAGGGCCGAAGGTGGGGATGTCGGCGTCCCAGCCCTCGGGCAGTTTCCCCGCCTGCGCCGCCTCCCACTGCACGGCAAGGTCCGGATGGGCCTGGCGGTACGAGGCATAAAGAGTGTTCCAGGCAGCTTCCTGGGCCTTTCCCTTGGCAACCTCCTCGCGAAAGTGGGACAGGGCGGTGTCCGGGACCCAGAACGTTTCCTCATTGGGCCACCCCAGCGTGCGCTTGGTCTCTATCACCTCGGCAGGGGAAAACGCGCTTCCGTGCGCCTTGCTGCTGTCTTGCTTGGGGCTGCCATAGCCGATATGGGTTTTGACCCGGATCAGGGTTGGTTTCTCTTGCTGGCTCTGGGCCTCGCGAATCGCCCCGTCGATCGCCTCCAGGTCATTGCCGTCCTCCACGTAGAGCACATGCCAGCCGTGACCCTCGAAGCGGAGACTCACATCTTCCTGATCGAAGCTCAGGCTGGTGGGGCCATCCAGGGAAACACTGTTGTCATCGTAGAAGGCGATCAGTTTGTGCAGGCGCATATGCGCCGCCATGGAGGCGGCCTCGGAGGAGATGCCCTCCATCATATCGCCATCGGAGCACATCACATAGGTGTGATGGTTCACGATCTCGTAGCCGGGGCGATTGAACGCGGCGGCAAGATGGGCCTCGGCGATCGCCATCCCCACGGCGTTGGCGAACCCCTGGCCGAGCGGGCCGGTGGTCACCTCTACTCCGGGAGTGCCAGGGTATTCCGGATGGCCGGGCGTCTTGCTGCCCCACTGGCGGAAGCGCTTCAACTCATCCATCGGGAGGTCGTAGCCGGTCAGATACAGGAGGCTGTAGAGGAGCATCGAGGCGTGCCCGGCGGATAGGACGAAGCGGTCCCGATCGGACCAGTGAGGGTTCGTGGGGGAATGCTTGCGGAAGCGGGTCCAGAGCACGTAGGCCATGGGCGCGGCTCCCAGGGGCATCCCAGGGTGGCCGGAGTTCGCGTGAGTCACGGCGTCGATGGAGAGGGTGCGGATCGCGTTCACGCACAACTGGTCCAGGGCGGTGTCTTGCTCGGTGGCTTGGCTGACTGTCGCACTCAAGGTGGTCTATCCCATCACTCAATCGAATCGGGTTCTCCTAATTGGGGTGTGCCATACGTCCATGATAAGGCACCCGGCTATACCGGTGTTCAGTGTGCTTCAGGCAGTCTCACCCTGCTGCTGAATCAGCTTGGCGATCAGGCCCGTCCACCCGGTTTGATGGCCGGCCCCCAGTCCGAGACCGCTGTCGCCATGGAAGTATTCATGGAACAGGATGTAGTCGCGCCAGTGGGGATCCTGTTGCAGGAGCGGGTGGTCTCCATTGAAGGGGCGGTTCCCCTGCTCGTCGCGCTCGAAGAGGCGCATCAGGCGGCGCGACAAATCGTCGGCGATCGCCCGGAGGGTCAACTTTTGCCCCGATCCAGTCGGGCACTCCACCAGAAAATCGTCGCTGT
>JANWHO010000237.1 GCA_025450375.1 Chloroflexota bacterium | reverse complement strand
ATCCAGCCGAGCGCAGATGGCGGCCACGGTAGTGCCTCTGGCGGCGGTGAGACGAAAGTCCGGCCGCACGGCCCGCGCCCGCTGGACGAATAGGGCGACCGCGGGCACCTCGGCCAGGGTTTCCAGATCCAGCATCCGAGCGGGGTCGGGAAGGGCCAGGGGTGGAACCGGATACTCCTGCTCTCCGCGCAGGTGCAAGGACGCCCTGCTGGTCACCAAAAGCTGGAGATGCGGACAGGCCGCCAGTTGGGTCACCAGCGGCGCGGCGTCCAGCAGGTGCTCGAAGTTATCGAGGACAAGCAGAAGGCGCTTGTCACGGAGGTAGGCAATCAGGCTTTCCAGCACGGTCTGGGTGCCACTCTCTCGCAGGCCCAGAACCTGGGCGATGGCACGGCCTACCAGGGCCGGGTCGCGCACCGAGGCAAGAGTGACAAGCCACACTCCCTCCGGATAGTTACCCAGCAGCCGCCTGGCCACCTGGAGGGCCAGGCTGGTCTTCCCGACCCCGCCGGGACCGGTGAGGGTCAGGAGGGTCAGGTCAGGTCGCCGCAGCAAGGCGGCCGTGGCGGCGAGATCCTGTTCGCGGCCGAGGAGCGGCGTTTGGGGACGCGGGAGATTGTTCGCGGGATCTGGTGTAGCAGGGTCCACCTCGCCATGTCGATGCTCTACCAGACGTGTAGGAGGCTCGGTGGCGCGGCGACGCGAGCCGGCCGCCCGATTGGCGGCGGCTTCCAGTCCGGCCCGCTCGTCCGCCGCCAAAGCCAGTGCCTCGGCCAGCAGCACGATCGTGTCCTTCCGCGGAGCACGGCGGATGCCGCGCTCCAGGTCGCTAATCGCGCGTACGGAGAGGCGGGCTCGTTCGGCCAACGCCTCCTGGGTCAGATCGGCGGCTTGCCGGTGCCGGCGCAGCAGCAGGGCAAAGGGTTGGTCATCCTTCACGCTCATGCCGCCTATCCATTTCGGGAGCCGCACGGAGAACCACGCCGACCGACCGCCGCGTGCACGTCTGCATCATAGCACCGCCTGCCGCGGGAATAAAGGATGGCGCATCGTTATTGCGTGGGTAAATGTGTGGATCGCTGCGTGGGTTCCGCATGGTCACGGATGCCTCAATGGTCCACACTACGGGTGTACTGGCTCCAGTTCCGGCGAAGTGTTCGGGTGACTGTTCAGGTAAGCGTTCCTGGTGGGATCTGCCCGTGGCGTCCAGAATGGAGGCCGAGTCATGTGACTCGTTCCTGAAAGGAGTTGTCCGATGCGCGTCAGACATCTGATCCCTTTCCTTGTCGTGCTGCTGACCACCCTGGCGGCCCTCACGCCCCTGGCCACGCGGTCCGAGGCTTGGCCGGCCTATTCCGTCGCCTCGCGTGCTAGCGTGGGTTAAAGAAGGAGAGTGTACCGTGAAAACGCATAGCGTTACTCGGGTGACGGCTACGATACTGCTCGGTCTCGGCGCGTGGAGCGCCCAGGATTTTGGCGGCATGGTGTCTGCCCGGCCAATGATCGACCCGGCCATCTATGCCTTGCATGGGACCGGCCCGTTCAGCACGTCGGTGGGGTCGGCGGTCGTGACTCGCCTCTCAGGTGACCGCTTCCGCCTCTTGCTGATCGCGGAGCACCTGCCGCCGCCCACCTTGCTGCGCGTGAAGTTTGCCCGCCGCGCCTACGTTGCGTGGTTAGTCGATGGCGCCCTTATGCACGGGCCGATGCGGATGTGCGCGGTGGGACTGACCCTTGATCGGCGGACCGGCACCTATAGGGGCGACGGATCGGCCAGCATGAGTGCAGTGACCTCCGTGGTCGTCACCGCCGAGCCGACGGCCCAGGCGTACATGCCGATCATGCCCATGCTCACCGTGCTCGCTAGCGGATGATCGCTCGTGTGCCATTAGAGCACCCTCGTGGCCCGAACCAGATGCCAGGAGCGTCCCATTGGGGCTGAACGCGACGGCCCCACATCATCCGTACACGGAAACTCATGGAGGATGCACCCCAATGCGCACCCACAGCCGCCGCGCTCGCACCAACAGGGGACGATTGAGTTTGAGCGAAGTGATTGTGGCCCGACCAGTCGGCGTCTGGCCGACGATAAGATCCCCTGCGCTCGTCCAGGCGAAGTGCTCCTGCCATTGCTGTCGTCGTGGGTTGTACAGGGCAACGATCTCACCCGTGAGCGGGTCCAGTGCATTGGCATGATCGCCCTTATACGCATTGCATCCTGAACAAGCTAACCACAGATTCTCTTCAACTGTGAGGCCACCATGCGCTTCGGGAATAAGATGGTCGATCTCCATGGGCGTGCCGATTACCTGCTCGGAGGTGAGACAATACCCACAGCGGTGGTCGGCCTGAAATGCAACCAGTTCTCGCAGGGCCGCGGGAACGTGGGTTGTGCTCACGCCGTGACCGACTCAAGAAGCAGCGTTATGTCCCGTCCATGTTCCTTCAGCCGTGCCATCGCTTCCGCGCGGACGAGCAGGGCACGCTCATACTACCGCAGCAGGGTCTCCGCGATGTACCGCTCCTCCTCGGTCAGGCCCTCCCGTTGACGCTTGTTATTCAATTCCTCGAAGTGGGCCACGGCAGTGGGAGAGAGATGGCTGTCGAGGGCCACCTGCCATAAGGCATCGTCCGGCATTGTTTCGAGGGATGAGAGCACGCTCGCCACATCCGTGGGCATTGGCTCATCAGTAAGCGAGACTGCTTCGGCCAGGGCCTCGATAAGCTCCTCCTCGACACTGCGTCGCGTCTGCCTAGCTCGCTCTTCAAGGCGTGTGTAGAGTGCGTGTGGTACATGCACGGTCATGAAATCGGTCATCATGGCGCCTCTATTTCTTCCTCATTTCTCATGCGCGGTTCCATGCTAAGCATTACTATGTGGAATATCCTAACGACTATCGTACCGCCTCGCCCTGCCGCGCGAGAGATCGCGGGCTCAGGTTCCGTCGCTGGAGGGTTAAACGGACGCGATTTGCGCGTCACGACCCAGCCGGCAGGTCCGCGCAGGTCTTCTCGTAGGGGAGGTTGCCGAGGTACTGCCGCCACTCCTGTTGGGTCAGGTTGCGGTTGGCAATCTGGCATGCCCGCCGCGGCCACGCGGGCAGATCGATAGTCCACCGGACGACATCTCCGTCGGTATTGGCCGCGACGAGCGTTCTCCCATCAGGGGTGAAAGCCACGCCGGCGACGTACCCGGTGTGGCCGGTAGAGAGCGGCGCTCCGAGTGGCTGCCCGCTGGCGACATCCCAGAGCCGAACCGCGTGGTCCGAACTACCGGACGCCAGGAGCGTCCCATCGGGGCTGAAGGCGACCGAGCCCACATCATCCGTATGCCCGATCAGCGGTGGTCCGAGGGCCCGGCGTCGCATTACGTCCCAGAGGCGGACCGTCCGATCGCTGCCGGCGGAGGCCAGGATCGTGCCGTTCGGACTGAAGGCGACATCATTCACCCCGGCGACGTGGCCGGCCAGGGGGGGACCGAGCGGGCGGCGCGTCGTCACGTCCCACAAACGGATGAGCCGATCCGCTCCCCCTGAGGCCAGGATTGTGCCGTTGGGGCTGAAGGCAAGCGCCTGCACCGAGGAGTGGCCGGCCATGACCGAGCCCAGCGGACGCAAGGCGCTCCGTGGCCGCGTTGCCGCGGACCAGAGCTGGATCGTCCCGTCCTGGCTGCCCATGGCGACGATCGTGCCATTGGGGCTGAAGGTTATCTGATCGACGCTGCCGCCCCGCGGCATCACCGCCACGCCCAATGGGCTCCCGTTGGCCGCGTCCCACAGTTGCAGGCTGCCGATCTGTTCCCCCACGGCCACGGTGCGGCCATCGGGGCTGAGCGATCCGGCGGTCGCGTCTCCTACCGGAATACTGCTTCGAAGGCGCGGCGTCCCGCCGGTCACGTCCCACAGTAGTACTCCGCCGCCGTTCACCGAGGCCACCGTCTTCCCGTCAGGGCTAACTGTGATGCCGTTCGTCTGGCCCAGGTTGAGGGTCGAGGTGAGCGTCTGGGGATGTTGAACGTCCCAGAGCGCGACCGAGCCATTGGCCGTCCCGGTAGCCAGGGTTCTGCCATCGGGGCTGAAGACCACGCTATTCACGTCACCGGTATGAGCGGCCAGCGGCGACCCCAGGGGCCGCCGGCTCCGCACGTCCCACAAGCGGGCCGTTCCATCCAGGCTGCCCGACGCCAATGTCTTGCCGTCGGGGCTGAAGGCGACGCTGAATACGGTGTCGGTGTGGCCTGTGAGAGGGGCACCGATCTGCCGTTGCCCCGCCGCGTCCCAGAGGCGGATTGTGTGATCGTACCCGGCCGAGGCCAGGGTCTTGCCATCGGGGCTGAAGGCCACGCCAAAAACGGTGTCGCCGGCATTGAGGGCGCCAAGCGGAGTAAGGGTCGTGCCGACTACCTTCCACAGGGCGATCGTGCCGTCGGTGCAGCCGTTCGCCAACTTCTTGCCATCACGGCTGATCGCCAGCGCCCAGCTCTGCACTCCGACCCCACAGCCGGCGACCGAGGCCGGGCGGACCAGGGCGCCACGGGGGATGACCGCCCAGACGGCGATCCGCCCATCGTCTCCAGCGGAGGCGAGCATGGCGCCATCGGGACTGAAGGCGAGGGGCGTCGATGGCCCGACGTGGGCACGCACCGGTGGACCCAGCGCCCGCTGGGTGGACGTATCTCACAGGCGGACCGTCCCGTCATCATCGCCCGAGGCCAGCACCTTGCCGTTTGGGCTGAAGGCCACGCCCCAAATCGGCCCCGCGTGGACCGGCAGAGGCGGCCCCAGGGCCCGGCGCCGCCGCATGTCCCAGAGCCCGATCGTCCCATCCTCGCTGCCCGAGGCCAGCAGCTTGCCGTCCCGGCTCATGGTCACGCTGTTCAGGCCCAGGGTCTGCCCACGGAGGAATCCGATCAGGCCGGGCGGTGCCGCCTCCAGACCTTGCAGCAAGGCGGCGCGGGCCTCCACCGTGCTGGCCATGTCGCGCGCCTCCAGGCTCAGAAGCAGCGCCAGATCGTATTGAGTAGCCAACCGCGTCACCGCCTGCGCCGCGAGTTGGCGCGAGAGGGACTGTTGCCGAGCCACATCCGCCTGATGGGCATTGGCGAGCGCGAAGGCAGTCAGGCCGGCCGCGCCGACCAGAAAGAGGGCCAGTACGCCCACAAGCAGGCGCAGGCGGGTCGAGGCCCGGCGCGCCATTGCCAGCTCGCGCCCCTGCCGCGTCCGCTCCTCCTCCCCCTGCCGCTGCCGTTCGCCCAGCGCCGCCCGGACAAAGTCGGTCTCCAGCGCGCTCGGCGTATTCCGTCCGGCCCACGCCTGGGCCTCGTCGAGCACACTGCCCCGATAGAGATGATCCGCCTGGCGGCCGTGCCGCTCCCACTCCGCCGCGTCCGCGCTCAGGGCCTGCTGCAGGTGAACATCCTCACGCGCCGCCCGCAGCCATTCACCCAGTCGGGCCCATTCGCGACTCAGGGCCTCGTGGCTGACCTCGATGGTGGTCCGTGGGGCATCGCTTCCCGTCGCCT
>JANWHO010000236.1 GCA_025450375.1 Chloroflexota bacterium | reverse complement strand
CCGTCAACCACCTCGATGGGCGGATAGGCCAGCGTATCCTTCCAGGGGGCGTCCATGGGTGCGAACATCTCCTGGATTTGCAGGTTGGGGAGGAGGACGGCTACCTGCAAGGTGGCGGCGGTGGAGATCGGCCCCGCCGCGTTGTGAGGGGCGATCCCCACCCCATACGCCTCGGCCATGGCGGCGATCCGGCGCAGCTCGAGGAGACCGCCCACGTGAATCACGTCCGGCTGGAGGAACGCGGCATAGCGCCCCTCCAGGACCGGACGGACATCCCAGCGCGAGTAGAGGCGCTCGCCCAGGGCCAGGGGGATCGCGCACTGGGCCGCCAACTGGGCCAGAGCCGGCGAGTCGTCCGGGTGTAGCGGCTCCTCCAGAAAGAACAGATCATAGGGTTTCAGCGCGCGCGCGACCTGGAGCGCCCCCAGGAGGCCGAAGCGCCCATGGGCATCCAGGCCCAGGCGAATGTCGGCCCCCACGGCCTCGCGGACCGCCGCGACGTTGGCCGCGCTTTGGCGAATCTCCGCCTCCGAGGGGGCGAACGATGCCTGGCCGAACGGATCGAACTTCAGCGCCTTGTAGCCCTGGCCCACCGGGATCCGGGCGGCGGCGGCGAAGTCCGCCGGGGTGCGGGCGCCAAAGTACCAGGCATTGGAATAGGCCGGCACCGCGTCGTGAAGCCGGCCGCCCAGGAGCGCGTGGACCGGCAAGCTGACCGACTTGCCCAGAATATCCCACATGGCCATTTCCAGCCCACCCATGGCGCTGCGCAGGACGGGGCCGTTCATCCAGAAGGAGTCGCGGGTCATCATCAGCACATGCTGCTCGATCAGGCGCGGATCGCGGCCTTGCAGGTCGTGGGCATAATCGGCCACGGCCCCGCGGACCGCCCCTTCTTTCCCCTCCAGGCTGCACTCGCCCCAGCCGACCAAGCCGTCATCCGTCACCATCTTGACGAAGACGAAGTTTCGGAAGTGTCCATCCACGTACAGAGTCTCGATCGTTTCGATTAGCACCGGCGGCTCTCCCTCCCTCTCCTCATTTCGGGCTCGTCGAATGTCGCCCCGGCGCGGCGTCGGCCAGCCGCGCCAGCCCATCCCCGGTCCGATCGGCGGGGGTGTCGAGCACGGTGATCACCCTGGCGGCAGAGTCCTGGAGTACCGCCAACATGGCCCGTTCCGCGCCCAGGCCGTCACGCGCGGCGATCCGTTCCAGGACGGCGCGGTGGGAGACGACCCCGGCGCGGGTCCCTTCCGTCCCAAAGCCCAGTTTGATCGTCTCGCCAATCTGGGTCACGATCGGCTCCAGCAGAATGGTGAAAAAGGGATTGTGCGTGGCCATCAACATGGCCCGATGGAAGGTCAAATCGGCCTCCATCCAGGCATCCACGTCATCCTGGTGCCCCTCCATGCGGGCCAGCGCCGCCCACAAGCGGTCAATATCCTCCTCGGTTGCCCGCTCGGCGCAGGCACGGGCCGCCGCTCCCTCCAATACGCGACGAATCTCGTAGAGATGAGGGACCGCGTTCGCGCCCAATCGGGCCTGGATATACCGTCCCAGCGCCCCTTGCACCGTATCGGTGGTGGGTGCCGTGGTGAAGGCGCCTTTCCCATTTTCCACGCGCACCAGGCCCCGCGCCTCCAGGCTCTTCAGGGCTTCCCGTACGGCATTCCGCGAGACGCCAAATTGCTCTCCCAGGTCTTTTTCCGAGGGGAGGCGGCTGCCGTCCTCCAGGGCGCCGGTAAGGATTAACTCCTCCAACTGATCAGAGACCCTATGGGAGAGTTGGCGACGGTCAACTCGTTGAAAGCTCAAGGTACCCTCGCGATTCGCTCGGTGGCCCAATCGGGGCGGACGCTCCGCCCACGGGCGGCCTGGCGGTCGGCGGCCCGCCGCGCCAAGGTCTGCACGGAGAGGGCGAGGAGAATGGCGATCCCCTTGCACAGGGCATAGTAGGCATCGCTCAGACCCTGCTCGCTCAGGCCGCTATTGAGGATAGCGATAAAGGCCACTCCCACCAGGGTCTTGATCAAGCTGCCCTCGCCCCCGGTGAGCCTCGTGCCGCCGATGATCACGGCGATGATCGCGTCCAACTCCAGCCCCGACGCCGCGAGCGGCTGGGCCGAGGCCATCTGACCCACGGCGATCAGCGCCGCCACCGCCACCATGACTCCCATCAGGCAGAAAATGAAGATGATCTGGCGGGTGACGCGGATGCCGGCCCGCCGGGCGCCACGCGGGTCGCCGCCAAGGGCGAAGGTATACCGACCGAGAGTCGTACGGTTAAGGAGATACCAGCCGCCGCCATAGGCCAGCACGACGATGTAGGCCGGCATGCCAAGGCCGAACAGGCTTGCGTTATTGATGAAGTTAATCAAGGGACCGCCGACCGTGATCGAACCGGTCCCGGTGAGGCCGGTGGCCAGCCCGCGGGCCCAAATATACGCGGCAAGGGTGACGATCACCGGGTTGATATCCAGCGCCACCACGAGCAGCCCGTGGATGGCGCTCACTCCGACCGCCAGCGCCAGTCCGGTCACGACCGCCAGGGCCATGTCATGGCTATGCTGGTTCACCAGCCCCATGATCACGCCGGTGAGGGCAATCATGGCTCCCGGCGAGAGGTCGATAATCCCGGCGATGATGGAGAAGGTCATGGCCACGGAGACCACGGCGAGCGGCGCGTTCTGCTCGATCGCGGTCACCATGGTGGCGGTGGTGAGCCAGGCCCCATTGAGGCGGCCAAAGATCACGATCATCCCGGCCACCATGGCCAGGAGCAGATAGATATCGGCCCCGGCGAGCGGCGTGGGCGGGCGAGGCAGGCGCCTGGGGCGGCTCATTGCGCTCTCCGGCGAGTGGCGTGGTCCAGGAACACGGCGGCAAGGATGATGCCGCCGGTGATTGCCTGCTCGTAGTAGGCCGAGACGCCGCGGAAGGTAAGGTAGTTGGTGATCGTGCCCACGATCAAAATGCCCAGCAAGGTCTTTTCCACCCGCCCACTGCCGCCGCTCAGGCTGATCCCGCCCACCAGCACGGCGGTGATCGCGTTGAACTGCATGCCCTCTCCGACGTTCTGACTGACGATCCCCAGCTGCGCGATCTCCAACATTCCCGCCATGCCGGCGCAGAGTCCGCACAGCGCGTAGGTGGCCAGGACCACGCGGCCCATCGGGATACCGGCCAGGCGCGCCGCGCGCCGGTTGCCGCCGATCGCATAGATGTGCCGGCCCAGGGCGGTGTCGCGGAGCAACACGGCGGCCGCGGCATAGAACCCCAGCATGATCACGGCCATCAGGGGGAGCGTCAGCACCTGGTCGGTCGCCACCGAGAAAAAGAAGGGATTGGTCACCTGGATCCAGGATCCCTCATTGGCCAGGATCGCCTGGCCAAGCCCCTGGGCGGCGATCAGGGTTCCCAGGGTGACAATGATCGGCTCGATCCCGATCCCGGCGATGAAGATGCCGTTGACCAGGCCGATACCCGTGGCCGCCAGCAGCCCGGCGCCGATCGCCGGCCAGGCGGCCAGCCCGTGATTGGTGGTCAGGGCCCCGGTGATCACGGCGCTGACCAGGATGATCGAGCCGATCGACAGATCGATCCCGCCCATGAGCATCACCATCGTCTCCCCGATCGCCGCCACTCCCACGATTGAGATCTGGATGAGGATATTGTCGATATTGGCGCGGGAGAGGAAGTCGGGCGTACTCAGGCCGAAGACAAGCAGCAGGCAGATCGCCACCAGGCCGGCCCCGAAGGCGTGGAGGAATCCGGCGGCCTGTTCGCCCCATCCGGTCTTTCCTGACGGGCCAGTGGAGCGTCGCCCGCGGACGCGAAGACTAGGAAGCATTGGTGTAGCCGCCCTGCATTGCCAGGAGCACCTGCTCCTCGTCGGCGCGCGTGCCGTCCAGGACGGCCACCAGGCGGCCACGCGCCATGACCAGGATGCGTTGAGCCAGGGCCAGAATCTCCGCCACGTCGCTCGATACCACGAGCACGGCCTTCCCCGCCTGGGCAAGAGCGGCGAGTTGCCGATGAATCTCCGCCTTGGCACCCACGTCCACTCCGCGGGTGGGCTCCAGGAAGACAAAAAGATCGGCGTCAAGCATCAGCCAGCGGGCCAGGAGCGCCTTCTGCTGATTGCCACCGCTGAGGAGGCGGATGGGCCGCCCAAGCGCTCCAGTCTGGACATTGGTGCGCGCGGCGGCGGCGCCCGTGGCGGCGCGCTCCCTGCTCCGGCGTACCAGGGGGAACCAGCGGGCCCAGGTGATCGCGTGCAGTCCGGCCAGGCTGATGTTCTCGCGCACCGCCATGTCCGGGATCAGGCCCTCGTCCCGGCGATTCTCGGTCAGGAAGCCGATGCCCAGTTTTTTAGCTTGGCGCGGTGAATGAACGAGGACGGGCTTCCCTTTCCAGAGGACAACGCCACGGGCCTGGGGCTGGTCGCCGAAGAGTGCTCGCGCTACCTCGTCCTGCCCAGCCCCGAGAAGTCCGCAGAGGCCGACTATTTCACCAGGCTTGATCTGGAAGCCAACATCCTTGATCCGGTCGCCGATCGCCAGGCCGCTGACCGACAGCACGGGCTCGCTCGTGGCCGCGGCTTCCGCGGCGGGAGTCTGGAAATAGCGGTCGGGCTTCTGACCGAGGGTCCATTCAACCAGTTGTTCAAGGCTGGTATCGGTACTGGCGAAGGTAGAGACGACCCGCCCATTGCGGAGCACGGTGCCCCGGTCGCACACGCTGAGGATTTCCTGAAAGCGGTGGGTAATGTAGATAATCCCAACCCCGCCCGCCCGCGCCCGCGCCAACGCCTCGAACAGGCGATCGGTGTCGGCGGGCGCGAGCGCGGCCGTTGGCTCGTCCAGGATGAGGATGCGAGGACGTTGCGCCAGAACCTTGGCGATTTCCACCAACTGACGGTTGGGAAGGGACAGGTGTCCGACCCGGCCGTGGAGATTGATCCGCTCCAGGCCGAGCGCTTCGAGGGCGGCGGCTGCCTGTTGCAGGAGGCGCCGCGTATCAATGCCGATCCCGCGGCGAGGTTCGCGCCCCAGGCAGAGGTTCTCCGCCACCGTGAGGTTGGGCAGCAGGCTCAGTTCCTGATAGACAATGCCGATTCCCAGGTCTCGCGCGTCCAGTGGGCTCTGAATGGCCACCGGCTGGTCGTCGATGGCGATAGCGCCCGAACTCGCGGCGTAATCGCCGGCCAGGATTTTGACCAGGGTAGACTTCCCCGCCCCATTCTGGCCCACCAGAGCGTGGATCTCCGCCGGCCGCACCGCCAGATCGACGCGGTCGAGGGCGAGCGTACCGGGGAAACGCTTGGAGATTCCCACCATCTCAAGGATCGGCGGCGCCGTAAGGTCGGCGCGTGGGACGGCTTGGCGGCTCACCTGCTCGATCACCATATCCCCAGTGTGGAAACGGACGATTCGGCCCTGGCCGGGTATCACCAGGATACCCGGCCGGGACGGCGGCTAATGCGAATAGCCGGCCACGAGTTGGGCGAGCGTCTTGTCGAAACCAAAGGTCTTGATCGAACTGGCCATCGCCGCCTCCGCCTTGGCGGCGGCATTGACATTGGCCGGGGTGACCAGGAAGCTGTTTAGATTCTCCGTCTTCGGCTCGGCTTTGTGCTTGGCCAGGTTGACCGCCATCTCACCAAAGCGGAAACCGGCATAGATGGGGGCATACATCGCGGTGCAGGCCATTTTCCCTTGCTGGATCGCGGTCAGGCCGATCGGATCGCCGTCCACCGAGGTGAAGATGATCCCGGCGGCCTTTGGGGAACGGGCGGCCACATTGATCGCGGGCACGGTAAGGGTGTCGCTGAGTCCATAGACCATGGCCAGCTTGGGATAGCGGACCAACCAGTCCTGCATGGCGGCGGCGGCCTTATCCGGCAGCCAGTTGGTGGGTTCCTGGCTCACCACCTTGATGCCTGAGTACTTGGACATCACGGAGGTGAAGCCACCGGTGCGGTCGGCATTGAGGCCCTGGCCGAGCAGTCCTTGCAGCACCGCGACCTGGCCCTGGGGCTTCCCGTATTTCTTGGTCAGCAATTGGATGGAATACTTGCCGACCATCTGGCCGGTCTGAAACTCATCGAATCCCGAGTTCATGGTGGCCTTGGGGCTGCTGCTATAGAGCACGAGGACGGGGATGTGGGCGGCACGCGCTTTGTCGAGGCTGGGACCGAAGGCGCTGACATCGATGGGGTTGACCATGATAGCCGCGACATGTTGATTGATCAGGTTCTGAAACTCCTGGATCTGCTCGTTCACGCTGCCATGCGCGCTGATGTCCAGCAGATGATAGCCGAAGCGGCGCCCGGCCTCGACCGCGCCCCGTCCCTGATCGATGTGGAAGGGATTGGTGAGATCGATTTGCAAGAAGCCAATGGTGGCCATGCTAGCCGTCGCGCGGCTGGCGACGGCGCTGGGGATCGAACCAGCCCCGCCAAGGGCGAGGATCAGGGGGATGAACGCCAATAACCGCGTCAAGGGGTGGCGACGAATGTTCACGGGTATCCTCCTTGATTACCGAGTCAGTCGCGACCAAGTTAGTGGCGGGCTCGGGCGCCGCCACATCGCACGCGCATCGTCCTTCCTGCTGCCCTGCTGTAGGGCTGTCCTATAGGTACGCCGCCTAGCTACTCACCTCCCTTCCCAAAACTCGCTGAGGGGGAGTATATGCCCGCCTCCGCGGGCTGTCAAGGGTGCAGGGTCACCGGCACAGGGTCATTTCTAGCTCGGCCACGCGGCGCGTGTAGTCTTAAGAGCCGATCACCTATCCTGGAGTAAT
>JANWHO010000235.1 GCA_025450375.1 Chloroflexota bacterium | reverse complement strand
GTCGTGGTGATCACCGTATCGCCAGGGGCAATGCGCAGCACCGGCCCGTGGGAGCCGATCGTGACGTGATAGTGGGCGGGGGAGAAGCGATGTACGGCCACGGGATCCCTCCTCACAGGTCAGAGAATGGTGTAAGGCGGCCAAGGGAACACGGATGTTCTCGCCCGCCAACCTGGGCTGTTACTCGCCGGCCTCGTCGAGCAGCGCCAGCAGGCGCTCGCGATAGGTGCGGTCGCGGTCGGGTAGCTCGGGTTCAACTTGCGATCCGACCTCGTAGAAGTAGCGGAGCCCCTTGCCCATCCGCTTACCTTCGCCGGTATGCATGTCGTAGGCATAGTCGGGAATGGAAGGCACGGCGTCGTTCTTTTCCACCTGCCAGCGAATCCAGTTGAGCAGCTCATCACTGCCGCGGTCCTTTTCCCGAGTGCAGAGATAGCGCACGGCATGGATCGCGAAGACGTAGCGATCACCCTCCTCACGGGTAAAGCGATGGTGCATGTCATACAGGTTGTTGATCAGGATGGGTGCCAGCAGGTCGCCAAAACCAGTATCCTCCACGCTGATGACCGTCAGTCGCGTCCAGAGCTTCTCCTCAAGCTCCGCGCTTGACGTGCTCATCTCGTAGGCCAGCATCGCGGCGTTTTCGGTATGACCGCGCCGCAGTTCCTTCTGGAGAGCGGAGACCACGAGATCGGCTGGGAAGCCGTGACGGGTCTTTACCTGCTCCCACCAGTCGTACACCTGAGGGTTAATTGCCACGAGGAGACCTCACTTTCCTTCGCTAAACAAGTCGACGGGGCGGACACATCCATTTTAGGTATCAGTAGCCATGCCACCAGAGAGCTGCGCGCTCCACGACGGCCACTAGCGCGGTCAAGACAAGCACCAAAATGATGGACAGGATGCCGAAGGTCCACAGGAGCCCCGGACCCTCCGCTTGCTGCACCTGAGTCGCCATGCCGATGCCGATGCCGTGCGTGCCCGCCACCCACTCGGCCACGATCGCCCCTAACACGGAGGCGGGCGCCCCGGTGCGCAAGCCGTTGAACAGGTAAGGAAGGCTCCAGGGAATAGCCAGGTAGCGCACGTATTCCCACCGCGTTGCCGCCGTGAGATGGAACAGATCGGCGGCGTTTGGACTGATCGTTTTGAGGCCACGACTGACGCTCAACAGGGTGGGGAAGAAACAGATGAGGGTGGTAATGATCACGATCACCGCGAGCCCATGTCCCAGGATGAGGGTGAGCACCGGCACGAAGACCACCACGGGTACGGCTTGAAAGCCGATGGCAAGCGGGTACACCATCAGCGAGGTACGGCGTGAGACAAGGAAGATCAAGGCCAGGGCAAAGCCGCCGCCATTCCCCAGCAGAAAGCCTATCAGCACCTCCTCAATGGTGGTCCACAGGTCGAGACTATACTGATCGGGATGGTGGGCAATGATGTTCGCGACCGTCGAGGGCGGCGGCACGAACCAGGGCTGCCAGTTGTTGAAGGCGATGGCCCAGTTCCACAGCAGCACGAATCCAGCCGACAGCAGGATGGTGGCGCCAACTGGTAGCCACCAGGCTAGCCACAGCCGCTTGAGCATACCCGGCCGCCGAACCATGCGGGGGTGCCGCGCCGCGGTTGGTTGAGTCGCTACCATCAGAGGCTGCTCATATGCTTGCTCCAGGGAAGGACAAGCCGCTCGATCAGGGTCATCGCCCCAAAGAGCAGCCCGGTGGTGGCGCTTGCCAGGAGGGCGGTGGCCCACACCTGTGGCGTACGATCGGCGAACATCTCATAGAGCAACAGGTTACCGATGCCGCTGTTTGCCCCAATCCACTCCGAGATCAGTGAGGTGAGAAACGCGAAGCCAACGGTGAGCTTGAGACCGACGAAAACGTACGGCAGCGCGTACGGCACGATCATGTACCGCAGCCGCTCCAGTCCGTTCGCCCCATAGAGGGTGAACAGTACTCGGGTGCGCTGGGGAGTGGCGAGCAGGCCGCGGATCGTGCTGGTGAGGGTGGGAAAGAAACACGACAGGGTAACGACGATAATACGCGGCTCCGACCCGGTGCCGAGAATCACCTCGAGAATCGGGATAACCGCGAGGAAGGGCAGGGCATAGAGGAGCAGTCCGATTTGATAGACGAGGGCGCGGAGCGGGGGCAGACTAAATACGGCGAGGGCCAGCCCGATCGCCAGGCCGTTACCAATACCATAGCCGATCGCGGCGGTCCCCAGGGTCAGGGGAACGTTTTGCATATACACCGGGAACACGTCGTGAACCAGAGCCGGCACGATCCTTGATGGGGCGGGAATCAGTCCTCTGCCAAGGTGGAAGATGCTGACCAGCACTTCGAACAGCATCAGCAAAAATGCGACGGTCACCGTGGGGATTATCACTTCCTCGGGCATGCCTCGGAAGCGGAGGGTTGACCTCGGCGCACGCCTAGTCCGTGCCGTGTGCAACACCTATCGCTCCTCCCCGGTATCGTGACACGCGGCTTGGGTTGATGGGGTCGTTTTCACGGCAGTCCATTTTCAAGCCAGTCCCGTGCCTCGGCTTCGGCCAGAAGCTTTCGCAAGATCAGCGAAAGCTCGACGAACTCGGGAGACGTCATCTGTTCGATGCTCCGTGGGCGAGGCAACGATACTGGTTGGATGCGATAGAGTTTCCCCGGGTGGGCCGAGAGTACCACCACCCGGTCGGCTAATAAAATGGCTTCGCTGATGCTATGAGTCACCAGGATGCTTGTCGCCCCCGAGGCATCCAGGACACGCCCAAGCTCGCCGTTCATCCGTTCGCGGGTGATTTCGTCCAGGGCGCCAAACGGCTCGTCGAGCAACAACATCCGCGGATGGAGCATCAGGGCGCGGGCGATCGACACCCGTTGCCTCATGCCGCCGGAAAGTTGCCAGATGTTGGCATCGTGGAAACCGGAGAGGCCAACCCGATCGAGCAGGGCCGATGCTCGGTCGCGGGCCTGTCCCTGCCCCTTCACGCGCCGTCCGTACCCAACCTGCACCGGTAAGAGCACGTTGTCCAGCGCGGTGCGCCAGGGGAGCAGCACGGACTCCTGAAACACCATACCGATCCAACCCCGGTGGCGTGCCTCTCCCGGACTGGACTGATCCAGCAGGATCTGGCCCCGTGATGGCTGGTCGAGATCGGCGATCAACCGCAACAGGGTCGACTTGCCGGCGCCGGACGGACCAATCAGGGCGATCGATTCACCCGGCGCGACCGTGAACGAGATGTCGTCGAGGGCCGCCACCGCGCGCTTACTGGTCGAGAAGACGCGCCCAACTCCCGTAAGAGTCAGGTGCGCCCCGATGGGGGCCACTCCCGACGAGGCCGACAGAGAAGTCGATAGGGCCGCTGCTTGCATTCCGCCAATCCAGATCTAGAGGTGGGTTTTGCCCCCGTACGCCTTCTCGAGAATCGAAAGGTTGACGAACGTGCCGATGTCGACCGGCGACGTGATGTGCTTGGTACTTATCAGCGACTTCTGGACCTTGGCGAACACGGCCGGATCCACCCAGAGCAATCCCTTCTTCTGGGTCAGCGGTGAGGTCATCAGCGGCACCTCGGCCTTTGCCTGCCCAATTTGCTCATTCAGCTTCAGACCGGGATTGGCGTAGGCCATGGTTGCCTGGGCGGCGGCAACCGGGTTCGCATGGACGAGTTCCCAACCCCTGATCGTGACCTTCATCCAGGCTACCAAGGCATCTTCATGCTTGGCCAGGAAGCTCTCGTTGGTGATCAGCACGTCTGAATAGGGGAAGCCGCCCCAATCGGACACCAGGAGGAAGGCGGTCTTGATGCCTTGCGCGGCGAGGAGCACCGGCTCGTTGGTGATGAATGACCAGAAGCCATCGACCTGATGGCTGGTAAGCGGGCTCGGATCATAGCCGGCATTGACGATCTGGAGCTGATTTTGCGAGATTCCATGAGCATCGAGCACCGGCAAGAGGTACTCAAGACTCCCCGGCTGCAGGCCGATCTTCTTGCCGATCAGATCCTTCGGGGTTAGGATAGGGGCCGACGCCAGGCTCATAACACCGGCCGGATTCTTCTGGAAAGGGGCTCCGAGCACGACAATCGGCGCGCCTTGAGAGCGGAGCACGAGGGCGGTGTCAGTCGAATCGATCCCTACATCATCGCGACCGGCGGCGACAAGCTGCCGAGGCACGAGGTTCGCGCCGGACGACCAGATGTGGTTGATGCCCTCCTTTGCGTACCACCCCTTCTTCTGGGCGATGAAGTAGCCGGCAAACTCGGCATCATTGATCCAGCCAGTCACCACGCGAACGTCCCGCATACTCATTGCCGAGGCAGGGCCGCCCCATCTCGATGCCCCAATCCCAGCGAGCGCCAGGCCGGCGCCGGCCGCCGCGGAATGACGCAGGAACCCGGACCGTGAAAGCCTCGTGGTCGTACGCATGGGTAGTAACCTTTCGCTACGGGATCAGTGTCTCAAAGGTGTGCATGATCCGCGGAAGCCGTTCGCGGATGGTGGCCCGGAGCTTCTCTTCGTCCACGGTCAAAAGCCGCCGATCCTTCATGACGACGCGCCCGTTTACCACGACCGTTTCGACATCACGCCCGGTCACGCACCGGGCAGCGGTAAACAGTGGGTTGTAGACAGGCTGGAGATCCAGTTCCTCAGGATTGATCAGCAGCAGATCGGCGCGCTTCCCCACCTCCAGGCTTCCCAGGGAGTCGCCTTCGCCAAGGGCACGGGCGCCGCCATTCGTGGCCATTCGCAACAGATCCTCCGCCGAAAAGACAGACCGGTCGTGCCAGGGAGTGCCGAAGGTTGCCTGTTGCGCTACCCAGGTCGCGTGGATCGCCTGGAACAGGTCGATGCTACCGGAGGACGCGCCATCGGAGCCGACGCCGATGGCGATGCCGCGCCGCCACATCTCGGGCAGTTTGGGTGGGCCAATGAGATAGTTGCCCATCGGACAATGCGCGGCGGTGACCTGACGCGCGGCATACAGGTCCACTTCATGGTCCGAAAGGAGCACGGAGTGCGCGGCGTGCATGCGTGGGCCAAGAAAGCCAATTGCCTCAAGATGCTCGGCCGGGCGTTTCCCCCACCGGGCGGTGGCATAGTCGACCTCATAGGTGCCTTCGGCCAGATGAGTATGGACGCGGACCTGTAACTGATCCGAGAGGTCACG
Organism: Chloroflexota bacterium; assembly: GCA_025450375.1. The sequence goes on along the minus strand of JANWHO010000235.1, from coordinate 14,931 downwards.
GAACGCCTCCCACAACTCCTCGGTACAGCTGATCAATTGGCGCAAGGATAACCAGGCACGAACGGGCGAATCCCGATCCGGCTGATTCCAGCGTTGCGCCAGGGCCACGTTGCGATCGATAGCCTGCTGGGTGGTCATGAGCATGGAATCGGGGACGCCGCTTCCCATATCCACGGTCGATAAGGCAATAAAGCCGCGAATTCCAACTTCCTCCGCCGCGCGGCCCATCTGGTCTGGATGTGGCCCGCCGGCCTCGGCGAAGCAGGTAGTGCCGGCGCGGAGCATATTCGCGTAGGCCAACAGGCCGCTCAGATAGACATCGTCCTCCTCCAGTACGGACTCAAAGGGGATTAAATAGTTCTGCCAGATCGGCAGTCGCAAATGTCGCCGCCCCCCTAATTCACTCAACTTCCCGCGCAGCAATTGTTGGCCGGTATGGAAATGGGTATCCAACAAGCCAGGCATGGCGATTCGGCCGGGGGCATCCAGCCGAGAGGCCGGAACAAATCGCTGGGCAATCTCCGCCGCCGGGCCTACCCAAACAATGTGCCCATCGGCAATGGCGAGGGCGCCATTCCTGATCACGTGGCACTGGGCATCCATGGTGAGCACGTCGGCCCCGGCGATGACCAGATCAACGGGCTGAGGTAGGCTGGACCCTTCCATCGATGTCGCCCCCGTTATGCGCCATATATGCATTGTCGATGCACACTGGGTTCAGACCGTGCGGTGCCCCGTAGAATGTCGGTACCATCTTACTCGATCGTGGGGCCACCCTGTCTATCCTGGCGGGGTGCTGGAACTGGACGTACGCGGTTTTGTGCTCTACGTTGTGCTCCCAGGCAGAGGTATATGACTTCCACGACCGTGGCACAATGGGGATCACAAAACTCCAGTGCATGCGATAGAAGATGACGCCACCGGTTGGGACACGTACGACTACATGAGCCGCCGACATCACGGCTGGGGAGGGAAGAATCATGCCGCCAGCACCGCGAACCCGGCAACCGCGAGTCGTATCAGCCGACGAGATCGCGGCCTTGATCGACGACGGGATGACCATCGCGAGCGAAGGCTTCTCGATGATGGGGGTCGCCGAGGAACTCTATGCCGCCATCGAGCGCCGGTTCCTGGCCTCGGGCCATCCCCGCGGCCTGACCTGGTTCCACGCCGCGGGCCAGAGCAACCGCGTGCAAGGGATCGAGCACCTGGCCCATCCCGGCCTGCTTCGACGCATCATTGGGACACATTGGGGAATGGCTCCGCGGATGTCGGCGTTGATTGCCGCCGAGGAACTGGAGGCATTCTGCCTGCCGCAGGGTCAGGTCTCCCACCTGTTCCGCGCCACCGCCGCCGGCGAGCCTGGGGTGATCACGCCCATCGGCTTGCACACCTTCCTCGACCCCCGCCAGGACGGCGGCAAAATCAATCGGCGCGCCCGGGAATCGGGCGACGACCTGATCGAGCTCGTGACCATCGGCGGGCGAGAGTATCTGCGGTATCTCCCCATCCCCTACGACCTGGCTATTATGCGAGCGACGACAGCCGATGAGGACGGCAACCTGTCCATGGAGGAAGAGGCCGTCGTGCTCGAGGCAATCTCCATCGCGCAGGCGGCACGCGCGCGCGGCGGTAAAGTGGTGGCGCAGGTCAAATACATGGCCAGGGCGGGCACCCTGCCTCCCAAGTCGGTGGAAGTGCCGGGTATCCTGGTCGACTACCTCGTCCCCTGCTCCGAGCCCGACCGCTACCACCGGCAGACATCGAGCTACGGGTATCATCCCGCTCTCTCGGGAGCTATACGTACTCCGGAACGAGCGCATACGCCACTCCCGATGGGCGTCCGGAAACTGATCGGACGGCGTGGGGTGCTGGAAATCCCGCCGGGCGCCGTGGTGAATCTGGGCACCGGCATCCCCGGCGACACCATCGGTCCGGTCGCGGCCGAGGAAGGACTGGCCTCGACCTTCATCCTGACCATCGAGTCGGGGGTGATTGGCGGAATCCCACTCGGCGGGGTGGACTTCGGCTGTGGATTCAACGCCACCGCGATCATCGATCACGCCTATCAGTTCGATTTCTACACCGGGGGCGGGCTGGATGTTGCCTTCATGGGCGCGGCGGAAGTCGACCCTACCGGAAGCGTCAACGCCAGCAAGCTCAACGGGCGGACCGTGGGGTGCGGCGGCTTCATCGACATCACCCAATCGACGCGTAAAGTGGTGTACCTCTTGAGCTTCACGAGTGGAGGACTTGAGGTGGAGGCATCGGGCGGCAGGTTGCGTATCGTGCGGGAAGGCCGTCATCGGAAGTTCGTCGACGCGGTCTCGCAGATCACATTCAATGGCCGGTTTGCCCGTGAGCGGCGCCAGGAGGTGCTCTACATCACGGAGCGCTGCGTCCTGCGCCTGGAGGAGGACGGACTCATGGTTGTGGAGATCGCGCCGGGGATCGACCTGCTCACCCAGGTGCTGGCGCATCTGCCGGATGGGGTGCGGGTCTCCGACGCCCTATGTGCCATGGACCCGCGCATCTTTACCGATGAACCGATGGGTCGCCCCACCCAGGTAAGTGCTGCCACCTAAACGCCTGGGCCGCGGGCGAAGATGTGGTACGCTCCTGCTCAGGGACCGCTCATTTCGCGGGGCATACCTGGATTATGTGATCCATACTGTACCACCATTGTAGCCGCCGGAAGACGCCGCCTGGGAGCGCGAGCATCTCCCTTTCACTTCCACGATCCAGTTTGCTGGATCCCCTTTTGCCCAAATGCGTATCTTATTTCATGCTAGCGAAGATGAAATTTGGTGCATTTGACAATACTAATCATACCAGTTTAATATATCGTTCGTTCGATCTGGATATACTAAACTAGTGCCGGAGTGAAGACGGTCATAATGCCAACGGCACGCCGTATGCTGAACGAGGCGGCATATCAGGCGATAAAGCGCCGAATCCTCAATCTCGACATGCCGCCTGGCATGCCGTTTACCGAAGGACAACTTGCGGCGGAACTGTCCTTGAGCAAGACGCCCGTCCGTGATGCACTTGGGTGGCTGCAGCGCGAAGGGCTGGTTGAGTTACCGGCGCGATGTCGCTATCGTGTGGCGCCGGTTACGCTCAATGACGTGCGTGATTGGTTCTCGTTACGCATTCTCCTCGAAGGCGAGGCCGCACGCCTGGCAGCGCAAGGTACCGACGCCGGTCAATTGCAAGCCCTCGTTGAGCTAAGCAAAATCGGCTACGATCCGCGGGATCCCGCCAGCATCACCCAGTTTCTCAGCGCGAACACCCGGTTCCATGCGATTATTGCCAGAGCCGGAGGGAACAAGCGCCTTGCCGCGGCACTCGAACAGGTGCTCGACCATATGGAGCGGCTGTATTACCTGGGCCTCGCGCTCACCTCGCGCTCTGACGAAATTGTGCGGGAGCACCAGGATCTCGTCAGGGCAATTATGCGGGGCGATGAGGAACTTGCCCGCAAGGTCGTAGTCGCGCATACCCACGCATCGCAGATCATGGTGATCGACAGCCTACTCTCCAACAAGGAGCTTCTCTCGACAAACTTGACCACTCCCGCACGCAAGATGTCGGGCCTCATGCTCGCGCGGGTGGGTACTGACCTATGACCACCCAGCAGCGATCTCAACTCATATACCCCTATGAGTAGAGGTGGGTCTTCGGAAGGGACACGGGGAAAGGATGGCGGTAGATGCCCCGATTGGGGGATGGAGAAGAAGGCGTACGGGGTCACACCCCATGCCACATCGCGGGAGAGCAACTGATGGCAGCGAGTTGGCCCGAGCACGGTGTCGCGGCGAAGCCCGCGACAGGTGGAACAACATTGACGAGCATGTCTCATCGCACCCGGCTTGAAGCAGCGTTCAAGGGCCTTCCGGTTGATCGTCCGCCCGTCAGCTTCTGGCAGCACTTTCCCGGCCGGGATCACACGGTTGATCTTCTGGTAGCGGCGACCGTCGATTTCCAGCGGCGTTTTGACCTTGATCTGGTCAAATTGATGCCAACCGGCATGTACTCCGTCCTCGACTATGGAGTGGAGGTTGAGCCTTCAACTGATGATCTCGGCACCACGCGGTATGTTACGGGGCCCGTCAAGAGTCCCGCTGACCTGGCGCGGTTGCCGGTTGTCTCGCCCGAGGGCGGCGTGCTCGGGGAACAGGTGGCGGTGGTTAAGGGGGTGCGCGCCGCTCTCGGCCCCGATACGCCGATCATTCAGACCCTTTTCTCCCCGCTTGCCACGGCGGCGAAGCTGGTCGGTGGCACGTTGAGTCCGCCATTCCTCGCCGACGAGCATGCCCTTCATCGAGCGCTGAATCGCCTGGCGGATGATGCGATTGCCTTCGGGCAGGCGTGCCTGCGAAACGGCGCCGATGGGTTCTTCTTCGCCACGCAACTGGCCAATGCCGCCTTTCCGCGGGACCTCTATGAGCGGTTCGGCGTCCCCTACGACATGAAGGTGCTGGAAGCGCTCCGGCGTGACTCCTGGGGCATCGTCCTCCATCTGCATGGCGGGGATCCGGATTTCGCGCTGGCCGATCGCTATCCTATCGACGCGGTGAACTGGGAGGACCGGGACACGCCTCCCTCGCTTGGTGACGCGCTGGATCGGACCATTCGTTGTTTGGTGGGCGGCGTGGGCCGCAACCATCCCCTGGTGTCCTCGGATGCCGAGGCTGTCGCGGCGCAGGTACGGGAGTCTATCGCGCGGACCGGAGGCAGGCGGTTAATCGTGGCCCCGGGATGCGTGGTGCCCATCAGCGCGCCGGAGCGTAATCTACTGGCCTTACGGGCCGCGGTGTAAGCGGGAATCGGGAGTTTCGCGTGGTGATTTCGATGCACCTCTTCGTGCTGTCAATCGGTTTCGGCCTGGTTACCGCGTCCGTGCTGGCCCTGAGCGCCGTGGGATTGACGCTGCAATTTGGGATCACGAACTACGCCAATTTCGCGTATGGTGATTTTCTCACCCTGGGAGCCTATCTCACCTGGACCTTCAACGGCGCGCTGGGCTGGAACATTTGGCTATCGCTCGTCATGGGCAGCCTGCTGGTGGGAGTGGTTGCCCTGGTGATCAGTCAGGTCATTCTCGACCCCTTCGCGCGGCGAGGAGGGCCGGTGGTGTACATCCTGATCATCACCTTTGGCCTCTCGCTTATCATGTCCAATAGCATCCTGGCGATTTGGGGCGCGGAGTATAAGGAATACAATGTTGGGCTGGAGTCGCCGGTCAACGTGGGCCCGCTGAGTCTTACCGCTAACCAACTCGGGATCATCGGGATCGCGGTGGCGATGATGATCGCCATCCACCTGCTGCTGACCCGGACAAAGGTAGGCAAGGCCATGCGCGCGATGTCCGATGATACGAGCCTGGCGGCCGTGAGCGGCATCCCCACCGAACGGATCACCGCCCTTGTCTGGATCATCTCCGGCGTGCTTGCCGGGCTGGGCGGCGGCGTCCTGGCCCTCAACGTGGTGACTTTTGATTCCAGCCTCGGGGTTACCTTTCTCTTTGTCATCTTCGCGGCGGTGATTCTAGGCGGCATAGGCAAACCCTATGGGGCGATGCTTGGCGCCCTGGTGATCGGCCTCGCCGTCGAGGTCTCGGCCGCTTTTTTCCCATCGCAATATAAACTGGACACCGCCTTCGTGATCCTCGTGCTGATCTTGCTCTTCCGGCCGCAGGGGCTGCTTGGCGTAGTGGGAAAGGCATAGGGCGATGACATCCAGCACCGGCTACTACATTGCCAACCTTGCCGCCTATTTCCTTATTTACTGCACGTTCACCCTCGGCCTGAACATCTCGTTCGGCATGACCGGCATTCTGGATTTCGCCTTCGTCACCTTCATGGCCACCGGCGCCTACTTCGCGGGCGTGACCGCGCTGGGGCCATCGACGCCAGGTTCGGAAATCTACTATATTCTGGGGCTTAACTGGCCGTTCCCCCTCGATCTGCTCGTGGGGGCCGCCGCGGCGGGGTTGCTTGGCGGCCTGGTCGGCCTCCTGGCCGTCCGGCGGCTGCGCAGTGACTACCTGGCCATCGTCATGGTCGCGGTGTGGACCATTGCCTGGAATCTGGTGTCCAATTTTTCCAACCTGTTCGATGGTACCCAGGGGATCGTCGGCGTTCCGCAACCTCTCTCCACAACCTTCAATACCGACCCCAATTCCTACGTCTACGTGTTTATCCCGCTCGCCGCGGTCGTGATCGTGATCTTATTGGTCATCGCCTACTGTATAGAGCGTTCGCCCTTTGGCCGCGCGCTGCGGGCCGTGCGCGCGGATCCGGATGTCGCCTCGACCTTCGGAAAGCCGACCTTCCGCCTGCGCTTGACCTCGGTCATCCTCGCCTGCGCCTACGCGGGTATCGGCGGTGCGTTGACGATTGAGTTCATTGGGGCGATGAATACCAGTGGTTGGGCGATCATCGAGACCGTCATCGTCTTTACCGCGCTTCTGGTCGGCGGGCGGGGAAACATCTTTGGCGCCATTCTGGGGGCGCTGCTGGTACGCATCGTGATCATTGAGGGCACCGGGCTGCTGCCTCAGGTACCCGGCCATCCCGAGCTGCTTGGCGCCTTCCGCAACATCGCGATTGGCGCCGTGGTGATCCTGGTCATTTACTTCCGTCCACAGGGGGTGCTGCCCGAGCGGAGGCGCCTCTACTTCGAACAGCCGGCGCGCGATCGGGAAGCGAGGAAGAGCATCCATGCAATCAGCAAGTGAGCCGCCTATCCTGCACGTTGAGCATATCTCCCATGCATTCGGTGGGGTGCAGGCCGTACAGGATTGCACCTTCAGCGTGCCCGCGGGATCCATCAGTGGGCTTATTGGCCCCAATGGCGCCGGAAAGACCACCGCCATCAATGTGGTGGGTGGGGCGCTGAAGCTCCAGCATGGACTGGTGCGGTACGCGGGGATGGATACCAGCGGCTGGTCACCTGCCCAGATGGCGCGGCAAGGATTATTAAGGACCTTTCAGCTTTCGCGGGAGTTCGCGCGTTTGACCGTGCTGGAGAATGTGCTGGTGGCCGCCACGGGCCAGATCGATGAAACGCTCTGGGGCGCGCTCTTCCGGCGCCGTGCCATCAAGGCGCGGGAACGCACGTTGGTGGACCAGGCGCGACAGATATTATCGAACTTTGGCCTGGACGCGCTGCGCAACGATTGGGCCGAAACCCTGAGCGGGGGCCAGAAACGGCTGCTGGAACTGGCTCGCGCGGTGATGGCGCGCCCGAAGCTCTTGCTCCTTGACGAGCCCATGGCGGGTGTCAATCCGGCGCTGATCGATCGCATTGAGGGGCACATTCGCGAATTGCGCGATCAGGGCCTGACCCTGCTCCTGGTAGAGCACAATCTGAACGTGGTGGAACGGCTGTGCGATCTGGTCATCGTCATGGCGGAAGGCCGCACGCTGGCCGAAGGGACGCTGGCGGACCATCGGGCGAACCCGGAGGTGGTGCGGGCCTATCTCGGCAGCAGCGGTACCGTGGGCGGCGCACGAGTATGAGCCTCCTGGTCGTGGAAGGGCTCACCGCCGGATATAACCGGCTCCCCGTCGCCTCCGATGTCTCGCTGCGGGCGGAGGCGGGCTCGGTGACCGCGTTGATTGGGCCGAATGGCGCGGGAAAGTCAACCATCCTCAAGGCGATCTTCGGCGTCTTACGTCCCATGGGGGGCAGCGTGGCGCTGGCCGGGCGCACCCTCACCGGCTGGCCCGCCTACCGCGTCGCGCAAGCCGGCATGGGCTACGTGCCGCAAGTCAACAACGTCTTTCCCACCCTTTCGGTGGCGGAAAACCTGGAGATGGGAGCCTACATCAAAACCGGTGATATTCGGTCGCGCATGAGCGAGGTCTTCGACATGTTCCCTGACCTGAAGCAGGCTGCCCGGCGCCAGGCGGGCGAACTGAGCGGTGGCCAGCGTAATATGCTGGGTATGGCGCGGGCGCTGATGCTCGATCCACGGGTTCTGCTTCTGGACGAGCCGACCGCTGGGCTGGCGCCCATGTATGTTGAGCGGATCTGGGATCGGGTGCGCGCGATCGCCGCCACCGGCACCGGCGTGGTGGTGGTCGAACAGAACGTGGATCTCGCGCTCACTCACGCGGATTGGGCGTATGTCCTGATCGCGGGACGGAACAGTCTGGATGGACCGGCGGGCCAGGTCATGCGGAAGGATCTGGCCTCGATTTTTCTGGGCCAAGCGCCGGAGGTGGCGGATTTGGCGCCCATCTTGGAGCGCTAGAGAGGAGCTAGTACGAGGGACCGGCCCAATGAGTCCGGAGTGTGGCGGATAATGGGCAGCGAATCTTATGATGTACCCTGGGTAGGGTATCAGCGGAACGGAGAAAATATGCGCGCGCAATTGATGCGATCACGTGGAGTTCGTTGGGGAGCCGCCCTCGGTTTGGTGGCGGCGATGGCGGCCGGTGGGGGGGCGCGGGCGGGAACGCCCGCGCACGGGGCGGCCCAGGGATCCGTCCTGATGGCCGAGCTGTTCCCCATGACCGGCCAGATCTCGTTCGTCGGCAGCGCCTTGCTTCACGGCGCGACCGTGGGGCAGTACGAAGTGAATCACAATGGCGGCATCATGGGGATGAAGCTCACTGCTGAGTTGCAAGATGATGCCGGTGATACGGTGGACGCCGTGCCTGCCTGGCATGCGCTTGAGCTCCACAACCCGGCGTTCGAGGTCGGTCCGACGGTATTCACCGCGGCCTCGGTGATCCGGTTGTATGATCCTACGCACTTGGTCGACTTTCTGGTGGCGGGCGCGACCGCCTACGATCACATGCAATACCCGTATGTTTTTCGCGTGACGGTCTCGGATTCCACCATGGCCAGAGGCATGGCCGCGTACGCGATGCATAAGCATCTGAATCGCGCGGCACTGATCTTCACCAATGGCGCCAATTCACAGACCATCGCCACGCCACTGATCAAGGCATATGAAGCGCATGGCGGCCATGTTGTCGCCAACGTGTCAATCGTGCCGCAGCAGAGCTCGTATCGCACCGAGATCGAGCAGGTCTTCGCCCAGCACCCTGATGCCATCTTCTGGCAGAGCGATCCGCAGACCGCGGGCACGTTGTTCCATAACATGGAGCAGCTTGGCATGCTCAACGTCCCGATCATCGGCACGGACAATGGGGCGAGCAGCACGATTGCCCAGGCAATGGGGATGAGCTACGCCACGAAGTACCTCACGGGTATGGCGGGCGCGGCCCCGAACGGTCCGGCATGGAGTCATTTCGTGCAAGACTACGCGAGTGTCTACAAGACCAAGCAGCCGCTTGATCTCGCGGACAACATGTACGACGCCGTCATCATTTCCGCGCTGGCGATGACGGCGGCGCACTCCACCAATCCCACCGTCTGGGTCCATAAGATTATCACCGTCTCGAATCCGCCGGGAACCGCGTGCTATACCTATGCGACATGCGTGGCGCTGTTGAAGTCGGGCAAGAAGATAAACTTTGAGGGGTCATCTGGTCCGGAGGATTTCGACCAGTATCACAACGTCTACGGCGGCTGGGAGGTCGTGCAATTTGATATGGCACAGAATCTTCATACGCTCTATTCGGAGAGCGCGAGCCTGATCGGGAATTACTGAGGCCGGTTTGTTGGGTCACGTCCTTCTTCGTTGAAGGGCGCTTCAGAACTCGGCGCATGGCGGAATCGACGATGCGCCGAGTTCTGATGCTGCTCAGGGTCTCGCGATCTCGCGTCCCCCGTTGCGCTAGACCGTGCCAGGTCTGTATACTGTCAACCATTCGCGGGACATTTTCGGGGCGCCGTGAGGACGGGATGGGCAACCGTTCGCTTCGACGCGGAGGGAGTGCATATGGACGAGCATGGCATACCGATGCGCGAGCGCTTGACCCGTGCAAATCTCCTTGGCGTATGGGCGGCGATCGCTACCCCTTTCGATGAGGATGATCGCTTCGACGAGGCCATCTTCCGCGAGAACCTGCGCCGCCTTCATGCTGGCGGCGTCCATGGCATCTACACGACCGACAGCGACGGCGAGTTTTACGCGATAGAACTCGATGAGTTCAAGCGGATCATTGATGTCTTCGCCGATGAGACGCAGCGACTCGGCGTGCCCACCCAGGTTGGCGTGACCTGGTGCAATACACGCGGGATGGTGGATCGGGTCCGCTACGCCGCGGATCACGGCATCCTGGGCGCCCATGTGGGCCATCCCTTCTTCATGCCCATGACTCCCGAATCGTATGCCGCGTTCTGGCAAGATATACAGGGGGCGGTGCCGGAGTGGTTCGCGCTCGTCCACTACAACACCCCACGGGTGCATAACTATCAATATGGGGCCGACTATGCCAGGCTGGCCCAGGAAGTGCCGAACCTCATCGGGACCAAGCATGTTGGGTCGGACGTGAGCGAGTTCCTCACTCTCAGGGCCCGCGCGCCGGAGCTGAGCCACTTTACGGGCGAGCATGCCATGACCCCGTATATGTTTTTCGGGGCGCGCGGCGTCTACTCTTGGTTCGCGAACTTCAACGCGCCCTATATGGCGCGGTGGTACGAGGATCTCATGGCGGGCCACTGGGAAGAGGCCCGCCTGCGGCAGGAGCGTATGCATGCCCTGATCATGGCCTGCGACCTCCTCCGCGGATCGGGGAATCTGCATGGCATTGTGGGCAAGGCGCTCTCGGCCGCCTCGCCCTTCTTGGTGCCGGCGAATCGTACCCGGCGCCCGTATCTCGCGATTCCCCATGACACGGTTCAGCGATTCCGCCGGATGATGGAGGAGCAGTTCCCGGACCTCCTGTGGCAGGGCTAGGCGTACGCCGCCACGACGCGCGCCATAGGACAGTTGACTGTAGACGAACAATCGCCCGCCCGGTACACTGAATCCAAGCAGTTGAAGGTAGTGACAGGGAAACGATGGACATACCTCGCATCGATATCGTGCAATCGGAAGCGTTGTGGGAGCGGGTAGTCGCGGCCTTACGCCGGGCGATCATCGTGGGCGAGTTAGAGCCTGGATCCCATCTGAAGGAACCGCTGCTGGCCCAACGTTTCGGGGTGAGCCGGCTGCCGATTCGCGAGGCGATCGCTCAGCTTGAACACGAGGGGCTGGTCCGCATCGAGCCACGCCGCGGGGCCTTCGTGATCGGGGTCACGGAGCAGGACATCGCTGATATTTATGGGTGCCGCTTGATGCTGGAGTTGGCGGGGATTCGCCGCACCGCCCGGGTGATCGGCGCCGAGTCCCTGGCGGAATTGGAAGCGCTAGTGGTGGAGATGGATGTGGCGGTGGCCCACGAGCAACCGCAACTCTTTGCCGCCTTTGATACCTCTTTCCATCGCCGGCTGATCAATCTTTCCGGCAACCGGGCCCTGGTCAATGCCTGGGAGCCGGTCGCGCCGCTGATCGAAACCATCCTCAGCATTTCCGAGGCGAGCATGGCCAGCATCGACTTGCCGGGCGCGGTGGACGGCCACCGCAAGATTATCAGCGCCCTGGCGGCGCATGACGCGGACGCCGCCGAGGCCATCCTGCGCGATCATCTTACCAGTGGGGAGGGCCTCGTCTACGCCGTCCTCCGCGCGGTCCATACAAGCCGCGAAGCGGTTCCGCAGCGCTAACTGATCCTTGGTCCTCCCTCGGATCGCGGCCCTCCGCCCTTCACTGCCGGACCGACGGAGGAGTGACTACGAGAGAACTCGGTGGTCAGCCAAGCAGGCGGAAGAGCGGCACCCTCAGTTCACGCCCCAGTTCCTGGAGTGATGCCGCGACCCCGCCATGCAATGGGAGGCCCGTGCGAAGGTGGCGCTCACTGGCCTCGAACTCGGGCTCGCCGGCTACCCTGACCCGATCCGTACCCGGCGCGCATGGGGCGGCGTGCAGATCGTCAATGTAGGCGTCCATGGCAGCCTTGAACTCATCCACGGCGCCAAAGGCGGCCAGGTCAATGGCCGCGACAAAGTGACCAATCCCGGCACCCTCTCCGCTCGCCATCGCCTCGCGCACATGGAGGCTGACCTGCGCCCCGGCCAATACGCCGGCGAGGATATCGACCATGGCCGCCAGTCCGTATCCCTTATGCCCAGCCTCCAGACCCCCTAGGGGGAGCAAGCCGCCGGTCATGTCGCCGAAGGCCCGTCCGAGCACCTCGGCGGCATTGGTCGCCGATTGTCCCTGGGCATCGACCGCCCAGCCCTCAGGCAAGGGCGTATGGCGCCGAACCTTCACCTCTACCTTGCCAATCGGGACCACGCTGGTGGCCATATCGAGCATAAAAGGCTGATGCCGGCCGGCCGGCGCCGCGAAGGCGAGCGGGTTCGTGCCGAGTAGCGAGGTGCGGCCCCCGGTGGGTACCACCAGGGCCCCGGCCGTGGTGCAGCACACGCCGATCATGTCGTGGGCGGCGGCCAATTGAGGGTAGTAGCCCGCGATCCCATGGTGGTTGCTGTTCCGCACCGTGGCCATGCAGGTGCCGGCCTCCCGCGCCTTGGCAATGCACCGATCCATGGCGCGTTTGGTCGCCGGTTGACCCAGCCCGTTCTGGGCGTCGAGCACCAGGGTGGCGGCTGTTTCGCGCACCGTGACCAGCGTGCCGCGGGCAGCGATCGCCCCAGTCTGAACCGGCCGCGCATACTGCTCCTCCAGCCGGGCCACTCCGTGCGATTCGTGCCCGGTCAGGTCCGCGGTCACCAGGACATCGGCGGCGATTGCCGCGTCCTCTTCGGTTGTGCCCACGGCCTCCAGCACGGCGGCCACGAAACGCCGCAGCGAGTCGGCGTCAACCAATACATCGTCCATCCGTCCTCCATATACAGTGCCGCTCACGGTCGGCAGCCGGTAATGCGGCTGATAGTCGGGGCTTCCCCCATGAAAGCTCCGCGGCGAACCCTTCCGCCGCTGGCCGGCTACGCGATAAGCCAGGCGTATGGCTGCTCGATCGAGCGTTTGATCTGTTGCAGAAACCGGGCGGCGGGCCCCCCGTCCACCACGCGGTGATCGAAGGTCAGACTCAAGGTTAGCATCTTCCGCACCGCGAGTTCCTCGGTCTCCTCATCGATCACGACCTGACGGGCGACGATGCGACCAACCCCCAGGATGGCGCATTCGGGGAGATTGATGATCGGCGTAAAGGCATCAATCTCGTACATGCCAAGATTGGTGATGCTAAAGGTGCTGCCGCCCAGTTGATCGGGTTTCGATTTTCCGGCCCGCGCCGCCGCGATCAGTTCCCCCGATTCCTCGGCAATCGTTTGGATCGACTTCAAGTGGGCGTCGCGCACGACCGGCACCAGCAAGCCCTGTTCCGTGTCCACCGCGATCCCGATGTGTACGGCCTCGTGTTGTATGATCGCGTCGCCGATGAGCGTGCTGTTCATCCAGGGATGCTCCAGCAAGACGAGAGCCGTCAGGCGGGCGAGCAAATCAGTATAGGATGGGGCCGGTCGGTTGGATCCGGCCAGGGAACGCTTGATGCGCCCGCGCAGAGCCGCCAGTTCCGTCGCGTCGGCTTCGGTGGTCAGAGTGACCGGCGCCGCGGTATGGGCGCTCTGGGCCATCCGCTCGCCAATGATCCGCCGCATCCGGCTGAGCGGTTGCGATCGTCCGCCGTCCGGGACCTGGTCGGCAGCCGGGCGGACGGCGGCGTCAATATCCGCCCGCGTGATCCGCTTGTCCGGCATCTGGGTGGCCAGTTCATCCAGATCGACTCCTTGTTGCCGCGCGACCCGGCGCGCGACCGGGCTCACTCTTGCCCGCGCCGCGACCGGCTGCGAGATCGCGGCGGCCCGCACATCGCGCTCCACGATGCGCCCGGTGCTGCCGGTCCCGGCAATGGTCGTCCAATCGACCCCTAGCTCCTTGGCCACCCGGCGGGCCCGCGGGCTTGCCGGGGTGCTCGCGAGTCCATTGGCCCGGAAGGCCGCCGGGCTGGCGGGCGCCTCGGGCGCTCGCTGTTGGGGCGCCGGCCCGGCGGTCGCCGCGGGTGGCGCGGGTGGCGCGGTCCGATTCTCGAAGGGCGCCGCCTCGCCGGGCCGCGTCACGTAGGCCAGCACGGTCCCAACCGGCACACTAACCCCCGGCGGCGCGCTATCGGGCGGGATGCGCAGAATGCCGCTATCCAGGGACTCGACCTCTTGCGCTACCGTCTCGGTCTCGACCGTGCACAGAATATCGCCCACTTGCACTTCGTCGCCGTCGTGCTTGAGCCATTCCGCCACGCTGGCGGTCTCCATTGTCCAGCCCAGGCGCGGCATCACCACTTCTACCGCCATGCGTGTTTCCTCTCTCGCTTCATCGCCGAGCACCGCGCGGTCTCCATGGACACACCAGATCCGCCCTGTACCACCATCGCTGCCGCAAGGAGACACCGCCTGGGGGCCCGGCACGAAACTCCGGTGAGCGCGGTCGCCATCACTCGGCCAGCAAGTCGCGGATGGCCTGGGCGATGGTCGTGGGATTCGGCACCATCGCGGCTTCCAGAGGCGGACTGTAGGGGACCGGGGCGAAGCTGCCGTTCAAGCGCCGGATCGGCGCGTCCAGATCATCAAACCCTCGGGCTACCACCTGGGCCGCGATTTCCGCGCCGACGCCAAAGAAACTATAGTCTTCATCCACGATCAGCAGGCGGCCGGTCTTATGCACCGAGGCCAGGATCGTGTCGGTGTCAAGGGGCAGAATGGTGCGGGGGTCGATCACCTCGATCGAGAGCCCATCCTTCGCCAATGCCTCGCAAGCCGCCAGGGTTTGATGCACCATCCAGCCGATCGCCACCACCGTGGCCTGGCTTCCCTCGCGGGCAATGGACGCCTCGCCAAAAGGGATCAGGTACTCCTCGTCCGGCACCGGACCGCGGACGCCGAACACCGATTTATGTTCGAGGAAGAAAACCGGATCATCGGAACGGATAGCGGTCTTGAGCAGGC